>JAWLGG010000480.1:0-2954 GCA_041685155.1 Chromatocurvus sp. | reverse complement strand
CTGCGCGCTGCCGGCGTATCGATCCGGCAGCTGGCGGTGCCGGTGCTCGCGGTCGCGCTGCTGGCCGTGGCGCTGGTGCTGGCGTTGCGCTTCCAGGTGATCCCGGTTCTTGAGCAGGAGGCACAGCGCCTGCGGGCGAAGAGCGAATCCACGGGCTTCATTTCCGGCGCGGAGACCGGTGGCTACTGGATGCGTTCGGGCGACCGTATCGTCCGCATCGGCCGCCTTGCGGGGGGGGATCGTATGACCGACCTGGAGGTGTTCCGCATCAATGAAAAGGGTCAGGTGGATTCCTTTCTGCGCGCGGAAAGCGGGCGCATGATGACGGCGGGGGAGTGGGAGCTCAGCGCGGTCCGGCGCTTCGACATCCGTGATGGGCCGGTCCTGGAAACCCGCCATGACAGCCTGTCCTGGCGCAGTCCGCTGTCGGAACGCCAGACGAGCAGCGTGGTGGTTCCGCTGCAGGCCCTGTCGCCCCTGGCGCTGTACCGCTATATCCAACTGCTCGAGACCAACCGGCTCGACAGCCATCGGCATCGCATGATTTTCTGGCAGCAGCTCAGCCAGCTGCTGGCTATGGTCATCATGGCTGCCGTGAGTGTACCCTTCATTCTGGGCACCCAGCGCAGCGGTGCGCTCGCGCGTTCGGCGGTGATAGGGGGCGGGCTCGGCATCGGCTTTTACCTGGCAGAGCAGCTGGTGAGCCACCTCTCGATTCTGGTCAACCTCGCCCCTTCCCTGGCCGCGTTCCTGCCGGAGCTGGTCATGGCCGGTATTGCGACCTTTCTGCTGCGCCGGGCACGTGGCTATTGATAACGGACATGACGACATGCGCGTAACGGCTTTTCTGGTGGGTGACTCCGGTGTCGCGCTATGGGGCCTGTCCTCGAGGGAGCGGCTGACCCGGCTGTGCCGGAGTCTCGGCCTGGCCGTCAGTCTGGATCCGCCGGAGGGAACGACATCGGGCGACTGCCTGCTGCTGCGCTGCGACTACCTGTTCGAACTGCGGACGATAGAATCGCTGCTGGAAAAACCCGCCTTCCTGCTGGGTGATCGGGCCACGGGGGATGTTGCCGCGGCACACGTGCCGGGAGAGGTCGCGGCCTCCCTCTATGCGTGGATGCGCCAGCAGCAGTCGATGGACGCAGCGACCAGGACTCCGGAGCCTGCCTCGGATTCTCGCGAGCAGTCATGGGACGGTCTGGTGCGCGGCGATACCCGGGATCTCGGAGACTACGACGCGACCCTGCGGCGGTCCCAGCCGCCGATGCTGGAGCGTCTGGAGGCCGGCAGGGCCGCGGCCCTGGAGGACAAGCTGTATGGTGACGCCTACAAGGGAGTCACAGACCTGGTGACCAAGTGGCTGTGGCCGCGGCCGGCCAAGCGGCTGGTGCGGCTGTGTGCGGCGTGGAACATCAGCCCGAACCAGGTGACCAGCGTGAGCTTTCTCCTGGTCATCGCCAGCGGCCTGCTGTTCTACCGGGGCGAGTTTGCGCTCGGCCTGCTCAGCGGGTGGATCATGACCCTGCTCGATACGGTGGACGGCAAGCTGGCGCGGGTGCGGGTGCAGTCGAGCTATTTGGGTCATCTGTTTGATCATGGCATTGATCTCGTTCATCCACCGTTCTGGTATCTGCTCTGGGCGCTGGGCCTGACGCGGGTCGGGGAGAGCATCGATGTCGGCCTGGTCGCCACCCTGATCTTCACCGGCTACATCGCCGGACGCTTTGCGGAACTGGCCTTCCAGAAGGCCTGCGGCGGCTCTCTCTTTGCCTGGCGGCCCTTTGATTCCTGGTTCCGGCTGGTGACGGCGAGGCGCAATCCCTGCCTTATCATCCTGACGCTTGCGCTCGTGCTGGACGCTCCCGTCGCGGGCCTGTGGGGCGTCGCCGTGTGGACGGTCTCGACATCCGTGGTGTTATGGCTGCGTGTCCTGCAGGCGCTGCCGGCGCGGTGGCGTCGCGGCGGCAGGCTGCCCGCCTGGTTTGAGAGTCCGGATGCCGCGCGCAGCCATCCCCGCAGCCATCGGGTTTTCTCTGGCACGCGCGGCGCCTATCGCGCCTGAAGCGCGAATCGGGCGTGGCGCAGCAATGAATGTGTCCACGGGAGTGATCCATAGCGTCGGACACGGTCGCCGTGTCCGCAGGAACTTCATGCGCCTGCTCAAGGGGCGAGCAGCATCCGCACTGCTGCTGCTCGCCTCCACCGCACTCATGGCGCGTAGCCTGCCTCCCCAGGAGTTCGGCCTTGTCGTCCTTGTCCACGGTTATGTGCTGCTGTTCCGCGGCCTGTTCAACCTCAAGCCCTTTGAGGCGATCATCCGCTTCGGGGTTCCGCTCACGGAGCGCGGGGATAGCGACCGCCTGGCGCAGCTGCTGCGCCTGACGTTCGTGCTGGATGCGATGCTCGCCCTGGCCGGTACCGGTGTTGCGCTGTTGTTCGTGTCGGTGGCGGGCGGCATGCTCTCCTGGGATGGCGACACCCGGCAGGCTGCGTCCCTGTACTGCCTTTTGCTGCTGGCGTCTGCCAGTGGCACCGCGAGCGGCATATTGCGCCTGTTCAACCGTTTTGACCTGCTCGGCCTGCGCCAGGCCATGGGTCCACTGGCGCAGCTGGCTGGCGTGGCCATCGCCTGGTGGGCGGGCGGCGATTACGTGCATTTCCTCATAGCCTTCGGCGCGGGCTTCCTCGTCGAGCACCTTGCCCTGCTGTACTTCGGATACGCGGAGCTGCGTCGCCAGCAGCCGCATTTTCGCTGCCGTGGCGCACTGCTTGACTCACAGCGGGAGCGCTTCCCGGGCCTGTGGCGTTTCCTGCATGTCGTTTACTGGCAGAGCAATATCGATCTGGTACCGAAGCAGGTATCGCTGCTGCTTGTGGGGGCCCTGCTCGGCCCGGCCGCAGCAGGGCTGTTTCGCGTCGCCCAGCAGGTGGCGCGGGTGGTCACGGTACCG
>JAWLGG010000479.1:0-2963 GCA_041685155.1 Chromatocurvus sp. | reverse complement strand
GCTCACTGCTGAGGGTAAGGGCGAGGGCAAAACTGCCCTCCGTGCTCAGGGTGGCCTCGCCACCCGCGACAAGCGGGCCCTCAAGGGTGACCACCTCACCCGTCGTAGCATCATTCCTGCTGCCATTCCGTCCGGGGCGGAATTCTACCGCGTAGCTGCCCAGAGAAAAACGGTTGTCGCCGTCGCGCCAGGCGGCATCGCGCCAGCTGACCTGGCCACGCAGACGGGAAAGCCGGCTGTTGTCGATAACGATTTCAGAAAGAAGCCCACTGAAGCGACCGCTGACGGTCACGGGCAGGAGGCCGCGCAGCACACCGGCATCAATGGCAAACTCGACATCCGACAGCGCCAGCGATTGTCCACCCAGCCAGCGGACGCGGCCCTGCAGCTCCTGGCTGCCCCACTGACTGTGCCAGCGCGCTGCTGGCGACAGACGCAGCAGCGAACCCGGCGCAATACGCCAGCGCACCCTGCCCAGCTGCATCGGGCCTGCGGGTGTGGCGATGGCCATACTCGCCGCACGGCCATTCCAGATTGTGCCGCTATAGCCGGCCGCGCTGAGCTGAGAGGACGGCACCACCCACGCCAGCAGTCGTGCCGGCGCCCCGACGATGGCAGCCAGTGAGACCGCCAGCAGGAGAGTCAATGCAAACAGCAGCCAGAGGCGCCGCACTACCCGCCCCCGGCAACGCGCACGGTCGCGTTCACCCGGCCCGGTGTGCCGGACTCGCTCAGCGACAGCTCGGTGACCAGTGCGCCCTCGCCGGACTCCAGCTGATACAGCCAGCGCATCAGCGCATCGAAGGCCGCGGCCTCGAAACGCACCTGTACCTCACCCCGGCTGTTCGGCTGCAGGCGCGTGACCGTAAGGCCCTGTTCGAGGCTGGACTGATTGACCAGTGCGGTGATGCTGCGGCCTTGCGACCCGCTGTCTCCGGATTCCCGGCGCTGGGCGATTTCCGAAACCATGGCGCTGACCCGCTGCAGTGATTCAGCGCTCGCCAGGTTGCGCCGGACCATCTCGTCGCGCGCCGCGCCGACCGGGGACCAGATGAGGTGGTAGGCTACGAAGACCGCCAGCGTCGCGACGAGGACGAGAAGGCTCACCTGCTCGCGCGCGGTAAAGCGGGAAAACCACTGCCTGATCATGACGCGCCACCCACCCGCAGCCGCGCGCGCACACCTTCGCCCGCTGCGCTGCTATTCTCCAGCACCGCCTCAAGGCCGGCCTCGGACAGTGCTTCACGGATGCGCTCGACCGCGGCGTAATCAGGCGCCGTGATACCGAGTCGCATGTCACCGCCACGCTGGTTGTAATTGATCGACGCGACCCGGGTGCCGCCCTGGGAGGTGATGGCTGCGCCAACGGTTTCCAGCAGACGGGTGAAACCGGTCACCTGCACCGATCCGCTGAGTGCGTCCAGCTGGCGTCGAAGCTGGGTTTCCGGATCGACCAGCGCCCCACGCGGATTGACCTCGCGATAGCGCTCCTCAATCGCGGCGCGCAGCAACCGGTTATCCTCACTGAGTCGCAGATAGTCACTCCAGGTGGCGGCAAGCTGCAGCAGCAGCGCCGCCGCCACCGCGGCAGCCGGCCAGCGCCACTGCCGCGCCCAGCGCTCCAGGGGCAGACGCGGTGCATAGGCGCCCTGCAGCAGCGACGGCGGCAGTCTGCTGCTGTCATACAGCCACAGCGCTGCGGCGAGGCCGCCGCTGCGCCACTGCGCGCAGTCGACCAGCTTGGCCGGCAGGAGGGTCAGTTCGGCAACGCGGTCGTGTCCGTAAACCACGACCACCTCGGGTACACCGTCACGTGCCATCAGTGACGCCAGCAGAGCCGGCAGCAACGCGGATTCCGCCGCCGTGCCGCTCGCCTCCCCCGTGCGCAGCACGGTGCGATCACCATCAAACGCCAGGCACCATTCGCCGCTGCGCCAGGGCAGCAGCAGCGGTTCCGGTACCCAGCTCTCGATCCGCGGCAGTCCGGCCAGTTCCTCCTGCCAGCGCTGCATGCATGCGTGAGAGCAGAGCATGGCAGTGACCTGCTCCGGGCCACGCATGAGGTGCGCCACATGCACGCCCTCGATATCTTCCGCCACGTCCTCCTCGATCAGGAAGGGCAGCGCGCGATCCAGATGCTTCTTCTCCTCCGGCGACACCTGCAGCGACAGCAGCCTGACCTGCTCCCCCGGTGCGGCGAATACCAGCCGTCCCCGACGGGCGGCGAGCGCGGCTCGCAGCGTCTCGCGCACCTCGGAATCCGCCAGCGATCGCGGCGGCGCGTCATCGCCGGCACTGATCCAGCACAGTTCTCCGCCGCTATAGCGCAGCACATTCAGGTTTTCATTCATGCAGTGGGTGGTTTCCCGAAGAGTTGTTGTTGGCTGACGCCGTGCAACGCGGCCGCACTGTCAACGTCGCACTCACAGGCTGCCACTGGCCCGGACAACCGTAGATATCTGACGGTTGTCACGATGCAGGATACTGTACAAGCGCTGCTCGCGACCGGCAATCTCCACCCGCGCCGAGAGCAGGAACCAGCTCGATGACTCGCCGAGCAGGCCAGCCAGCCCGGCGCTGTCGGCGGCAGCCAGCGCCGGCATTGCCAGCAGATCCTCGACACCGGAAAAACCGATGTCCGCCCGCTCCTGTGCCAGACCCTGTGCCGTGCCCGGCGCGAGTGGCTGCAGACCGTCGTCACTCCCGAGCGCCTGCAGCAGGGTCACCGGCATGGTGTGGATATTCATCGGCGCCGGAGTCTGTGGCCACACCGCAACCAGCGGCCGCAGGCGCTCGAACAGTTCCGGCGTGACGTGGGCGATAGCGCGCAGCTCGCTGACGCTGGCCAGCGGCCGGTTGGCAGCACGGTAGGCCGGCGACTGCACGGCATAGTAATCGTCCTCGGCGCCGTTCATTCGAGGCTCCCGGTCAACATCCAGCCAGTCGCCAATGGCATCAGTGAT
>JAWLGG010000478.1:0-2968 GCA_041685155.1 Chromatocurvus sp. | reverse complement strand
CAGGGCGGCGACAACCTGTTCGAAATCACAGCCCGACAGCACCGCGGCGGCGACAGCCGCGACAACGTTGGACAGGTTGAAAGCGCCAACGAGTGGACAGCTGATGTGCGCCTCGCCCCAGGGCGAGCGGAGGCGTGCCTGCAGACCGGAGGCGGTGTAGCGCGCGCCGGACAGACTCAGAGTGGCCCCCACCTGCCCGTTCACTGCATAGGTGAGAATATTCGCGTGCCCCGCCATGCGCTCTATCAGGCTCCCCGACGCGGGATCGTCCAGGTTGATCACCGCGTGGCGCAGCCCGGGCATGAGAAACAGCCGCAGCTTGGCCTCGGCGTAAGCGGCCATGCTGCCGTGGTAGTCGAGGTGGTCGCGCGACAGGTTGGTGAAGACCGCCGTGTCGAACTGCACGGCATTTACCCGGCCCTGGACCAGCGCGTGGGATGACGCTTCCATCACCGCGGCGACGACACCGGCGTCGCGCCATTGCGCCAGCTGTCGCTGCAGCCCGATGGCATCCGGCGTGGTATTCACTGCAGCTTCCGGCCTGCCCTCAAGGCTCGCACCGAGGGTGCCGATGACGCCACAGGGATAGCCGCAGGCGCGCAGCAACTGCCCGGTGAGCTGGCTGACGGTGGTCTTGCCGTTGGTCCCGGTAACCCCTGTCATGCGCAGCTGTGCGCTGGGCTCGCCGAAGAACCTGGCGGCGATGGGTCCGAGCTGCTGCTGCAGGCCCGTTCTTTCGACCACCGGGACCGTCGTCGGCAGGTCTTCAGCCGCAATCGGTGGCTCGGCGACAATGGCGCAGGCGCCGCGCGCTACAGCCTGGCGGATGAAGTGACGGCCGTCGTGCAACTCGCCGGGCAGCGCGAAAAACAGGTCGCCCGGGGCGACGCGCCGGCTGTCACTGGCGATCCCGGTCACGGCGATGTCCGGCGCGCTGCCGTCATCGAGCAGCAGCGGCAGCGGGACACCGTTGTCGCCGGGGTACAGGCGGGATGCCATCACGGGGTCACCCCCTCGACCAGGGCGACATCCTGCAGCGGTGCCACGGCCGGCAGCGGCGAGGGAGCAACATCCAGCAGGCGCAGGGCGCCGCTGGCGACGCGCGCAAAGACCGGCGCGGCGGCGGCGCCACCGCCATAGCTGTCACCCTTGGGCCGATCCAGAACCACCACCGTGACAAAGCGCGGATCATCCACCGGCGCGATGCCGGCAAACAGCGCAATGTACTGGTCCTGCAGATAACCACCCGGGCCGACCTTGTGTACGGTGCCGGTCTTGCCGCCCACGTCGTAGCCCTCGACCCTGGCCTTGCGCGCCGTGCCGTTTTCACCGGTGACGGCGTGCAGCACATCGAGCACCTGCCGCGCCGTATCGGGACTGATGACGCGGTCGCCCGGACGCTCCCCCGCATCCACCTGAACCAGCGACACCTGTGGCAGGATGCCCCCGTTGGCGAACACGCTGTAGGCGCGCGCCAGCTGCAGGGGGGTCGCCGTCAGGCCATAGCCAAAGGCCAGCGTGACCTGCTCTATCGGGCTCCAGCGGCGCCGCGACGGCAGCTGCCCCGCGCTTTCCCCGGGGAAGCCCGTGCCGGTGGCCTGGCCCAGGCCAAAGCGACGGAACACCTGCCACACAGGCTCGTGCCCGAGAGCGAGCGACACTTTGGTAACACCGACCTGGCTGGACTTCTCGATCACCCTGGACAGCGTGATCTCACCGTAGTTGCTCGGATCGGGCAGCACCTTGCGTCCGACACGGATACGCCCCGGCGAGGTATCGATCAGTGTCTCGGTGGTGAACTCGCCACTCTCCAGCGCGGCCACCAGGGTCAGGGGTTTCATGGTGGAGCCGGGTTCGAAGACGTCGGTCATGGCGCGGTTTCGCGTTGCCCCCGGCGTCAGGGCCTCGCGGTCATTCGGGTTGTAAGCGGGGTCAGACACCATCGCCAGCACCTCGCCGGTGCGGCTGTCCAGGGTCACGATGGAACCTGCGGCCGACCCGGTGACCTTCATGGCGCGCTGCAGCTCCGTGTGCAGCAGGTACTGCAGCCGCAGGTCGATACTCAGGCGAAGCGGTCGACCCGGCTGGGCCTCCTCGATCACGCCGATGTCGCGCACTGCCTCACCGTGAAGATCCTTGATGTACTGCTTGCGGCCGGCCACGCCGCGCAGCCAGTCATCGTAGGCGAGCTCGAGCCCGGCGATACCCTTGCCGTCGACATTGGTAAAGCCGACCAGCTGGGCCGCGACCTCGCCCGCCGGATAGAAGCGCCGGTACTCCCGCGTCCAGTGCACGCCGGGGGTGCGAAGATCGAGAATACGTCGCGCTGCATCCGGCTCATGGTGACGACTGAGGTACATGAATCGCTTGCCGGCGTATTGCGCGAGGCGCCTGTCGAGCTCTTCCGGCGCCAGGCCCAGCGCGGTGGCCAGCGGAGCAAGGCTGTCGGCGCGGGCCAGCACCTGCGGATCCGCCCAAAGCGATATCACGGGCGTGCTTACAGCCAGGGGCTCACCGCGACGATCGGTGATCAGTCCGCGGTAGGCGGGTATCTCCGCGGTCCTGACCGAGCGCATGGCGCCCTGGCTCTTGAGAAACTCGCGCCCTCCTTCTACCGCCAGCACCTGCAGAAAGAGAATGCGCCCGGCCAGCGAGACAAACAGGACCAGCACCAGTCCGAGCATGACGTAGAGACGCCACTCGTAGGAAACCTGCTGCGCGCGCTGGCGACTCATCGCGCGAGAATCCGCTGGTTGTCCAGCGCCGGCGCCTGCATCGACAGTTCGCGCTCGGCTACCTGCTCGACGCGATAGTGCGACGCCCAGGCACTCTGCTCCAGCAGCAGGCGGCTGTAATCCTCGTCGAGATACCAGCGCGCCGCCTCGAGGTCCTGCAGCCCGGCGTAGAGCTTGCGGCACTCGTGCGTGGCGTGGATGATCGCGAAACTAGAGGCGAGGCACAGCAGCAT
>JAWLGG010000477.1:0-2968 GCA_041685155.1 Chromatocurvus sp. | reverse complement strand
CGATCATTGACAACATGCGTTGGCTTTCCGTCACGCGGTGAGAAAAGGCGACATTTAACCACAGAATGGCGCCGGCTGTCCGCCCGTGACGGTGGCGCGGAGAACCATTCGGCACTACCATGCGACTGACAGCACAGTATTCCCGACACAGGGCTCGCAGCCATGCACATGACACTCCGCCACCGCCTGATCGCGGCGTTGATCACAACCGGCCTGATCGGCACCGCCCCGGCCGTGGCCCAGACCGCCGACACCGGTACCGACGGCACAACGCCGTCCCTGCAGCTGTTTGAACCGGTCGACCGCCCGGAGTCGTCCCCCGCGCAACGCCCCGGTGGCAGCCGCGGCGCTTCCAGTGCCGGAGGTGACGGACCGCGCTTCGAGCTGGTCGGCACCAGCCGTTTCGGCGATCGCTACCGTGCCCGGCTGCAGAGTGCCGATGGCCAGGTGGTCACCGTGGAGGTGCGCAGCGGCGAGACCGCCACCGTGCCCGGCCATCCCGGTTTCCGCGTGGAAGTGCCCGGCGCCCGCCAGGTGATCGTCAGCCACCCGGGCTCCACCCCCTGCGTGGCCGATGAGGAGCGTGGCGTGGCGTGTCTGGACGGAGGCCGGCAGTCCCGGCTGCAGCTGGCCACGGCCGCGCCACTGGCGCCGCGCGAGGAGACCACGTCGGGGGAAGATGATGGAGACGGTCAGGAAGCCGGCCAGGACAGCGGACAGGGCGAGAACCCGTTCGCCCGTGCCCTGCGCGCGGCGAGGGAAGGCAACTCCGAAGACGAGGCCGCCGCGCGGGCCCGGGCCCAGCGTTTCCAGCAGCGCCGCCGCATCGATCCGGAGGATGTGCCGGAGGGCTTCCGCGTGGTGCGGACGCCGTTCGGCGACCGGCTTATTGAGGAGTGACCAGCCAGTTGCTGACTTCGATCATGTCCTCGGCGTCCAGCGTGCCCGCCACCTGCAGCAGACGCAGGCGCAGGTTCATGTGCTCATAGCGCAGCGCATTGAGGTCACGCTCCGCGATGAAGCGGTCGCGCAGCGCATCCAGCACTTCAACGCTGGTGGTGTTGCCCAGGTCAAAGGCGCGCTGACGTGATTCGGCCGCCACGCTCATGGCCTCCACCGTGCGCTCGGCGGCGGAGATGCGCATGGCATTGGTGCGCAGGTTGAGAAACAGCATGCGGGCCTGATCCGCCACTTCCAGGCGCACCTGACGCAACTCGTTGCTGGCGATGTTGCGCTGGCTTTGCGCCTCTCTGACCGCGGCGCGGTTGCTGCCACCGGCAAACAGGGGCACGGTGATGTCGACCCCCAGATAGCCGGTGTCCGTCAGCGGATTGGGCCGGTTGTCGTACCCCAGTGTCGAGCGTTGCTGGGTGGCGATCAGGCTGACCCGCGGCATATAGGCGCCACGTTGCTCGGATACCGTCCGGTCGGCGGCCTCCAGCGCGTACTGGCGCGCCTCCAGCTGGTGGTTGGCGTTTTCGGCGATGCTGGCCCAGCTTTGCGGCGTGCCCTCCGGTACCGAGAGATCGGCGCTCTCGCCCAGCTCGAACAGGGTGCCCACTTCCAGGCCGGTAGCGGAACGCAGGGCCTCGCGGGCCACGTTCAGTTCGCCTTCCGCGTTGAGCTGTTCCGCTTCCAGCGAGGCTTCACGCGCTTCCACGTCATACAGGTCCGTGCTCGGCACCATTTCCAGGTTGCGCATACGCTGCACCTGTTCGCGCTGGTTACGCACCGCGCGCAGTTCCGCCTCCACCGACTCCAGCGTATCGCGCGCTTCCAGCACCGTGAAATAGCGCTCCGCCACGTCGGTTAGCAGCAGGCTCAGCTCCGCGAAGTATTCGGCTTCGTACTGGTTTTCCTCCGCGTAGGCGCGGCCGCGGCGGGCAAAGGTCTGCCAGTCGAACAGGACCTGTTGCAGACGCAGTGCGTAGCGCTCCCCGAGGTATTGATTGACCCCTTCTTCGGCCTCGGTCTGCTGGCGGTTCTCGTTGACGCTTGCGGTGGCACTGACCTGCGGCAGCAGCTGGCCATTGGCGCCCCGTCGGCGTGCACGACCGATATCCAGCCGGTCCTCGGCAATACGCAGGCGCGGACTGAAGTCCAGCGCCGAGGTGAAGAAATCTTCCAGGGTCTGGCCGGCACCCTCCTCCTGTGGTTGATATTCGCTGGCCAGCACACTGCGCCCGTCGCCACCGCTGTCGGCGGTCTCTTCCTGGCCGGCCGCCGCCATGACCGCGGAGGGCGCCAGGAACCCCGAGAGCAATGTGGACAGGCAGGTGGCGCGCAACAACTTGTCATGCATCATGGACAACCTCGGCTTTGATCCGTTGACGGGAAATGCTCAGTCCTCGATGAAACTGCGGGACATGGCGGACGTCAGCGGCTTCATCAGATACTGCATCAGCGTTCTCGCCCCGGAATTGATGAAGACGTCGGCGGGCATGCCCGGGATCAGTATCAGGTCCTCGATCTCCTCCATGGCCTGGGGGTCGACCATGACCCGGGCCAGGTAGTAGGAGGTGTTGTTCTGCTCATCGTGCATGGCGTCCGCCGAGACATGCAGGACGGTGCCGGTGACACGTGGCACGGTCTGGGCACTCAATGACGAGAAGCGCACCGAGGCTTCCTGGTTGGCCGTCACCCGGTCGATGTCGATGGGGTTGACCCGCGCTTCGATGATCAGCTGGTCTTGCTCCGGGACGATCTCGGCGATGGGGTCGCCGGGCGAAATCACCGCGCCCACCGTGTGCACGCCCAGACCGTTGACGATGCCACTGTCCGGCGCCCGAACCACCTGCCGGTCGACCACATCCTTCAATGCCTTGTGACGCTCGCGCAGCTCGTTCAGCTCCGTGCGCGTCTCGCCCAGCTGGGTCACCACCTCGGCGTCGAATTCCCGGTGGATCTGCTCGATTTCCATCCGGGCCTCGCGGATCTGGCCTTCCGTGGAGATGATCTCCGAATCCAG
>JAWLGG010000476.1:0-2974 GCA_041685155.1 Chromatocurvus sp. | reverse complement strand
TGGGGCTTGGCAAAGCGGCCAACAAGGCCGCGTCGATGGGGCTGGTCAAGCCGGTATCGGCTGCGCAACAGGCAGGGGGGATGGGCTATAAAACGGTATTCTCGAGAATGAAGTATTTGGAGACAAGAATGCGAAATGATACCGCACTACGTGAAGTATGCAAGCAATGCAAAGAGCAATTAGCGATTAGCGAGACGACCCCATCAGCTTTCTCCATCAGCTTTAACAGCTTGGCTCGGCGCCGCCTCGCTCCACATGCGGCCATGCTCACGGTCTGAGCAGTTTGCGCAGCATATGGAAGGGATGCCGGAGGTAGAGCCACGGTATCCACAAGCGTTGCGTTGTGCCGTAGTATGTTAGCAGTCGCGCGGGGGAAGGGACCAGCGTAGAGACAAGCAGCATGGCGCGCACGGGGCGCACGCAGGTTGCGGCATCGGTGCGCATGGCGCGTTCCAGCAGCCGCCGCACGGGGCGGCTGCGCAGCAGGCGGGCAGTCAACTGCACTCGTCCGCGCTGCCGCGTGCCCGTCGCGAGGGCGTCCGGCAGATGCCGGTCCAGTCGCCGGATGGCCTGCGCCGCCGGGGAGACGGGCTGGAGCAGTCGCAGCACGCGCAGGCAGTCGCGCACATCGTCGACGACATTCCAGCGCTGTGCCCGTTCGGCGATGACCGCCCACTGCAGGCGGTCGGCCTGCCGTTGCAGGAAAAGCGCAATATCCAAAAACCAGATCAGACGGTTGCCGGACGCCGGACTACAGAACCAGTCGGCCGGAAAACCGCCCCGCAGGGCGGTGGCATTGAGGATGCCGTGCTTGGCGGCGTGCAGGCACAGATAGATAAGCTGGTCCTCCGCGCCAAGCACGGTGAATGTCCCTTGTCGTGTCTTGAATACCGTCAGACGCGCGAACAGTTCCGCCTCCCGCAGGCGGTAGAGATTGGCTTTGTCCACCAGGGCGCGATGCAGCTCCAGCGGCAGGCCGCCTGGGCGGTCCGACGTCAGGGTGGCGTGGAAATGCCAGCGCGGCAGGGCCGCGTGGTGGGCATCGCCCGGGAGCCTGCCGTAGCCCGCGTTCGCCAGCGCGGCCCTGGCGTCGTCGATGCGGTCGACCGGAACCAGCAGATCGAGGTCGCCGTAGGCACGCGGAAAAAGGTCGCGATAGAGCAGCTCGTAGAGGTAGGTCCCCTTCAGGAGCGCATACGGGATGCCGGCCGCCTCCAGTTCCCGGGCAATGCCGGTCATCGCCTCCAGCGCATTCGTGTGGTAGAGCGCCAGCCGCAGCTTGTTGCGCAGCACCTTCTGCCGGACCGCGTCCGGCATGGCGGCGGCCGTGATGCCGAGGCCCGGCAGCAGACCGTGAATGTCCAGGGTCTCCACCGCCGCGTCCCAGTCCGGTATGACGGTTGCGAAATTCCCGTCGTTGTCGGATGTGAGCGCCCGGAAGCAGGCCAGTGCCACCGCGTCCTGTTGCGCGCGTCCGTTGCTTTGGTGTCGACTGCTCATGCTCGAATACATCCTTTAACGGTAATGCCGGGCCTGCATATCAAACAGCCGGGCATATGTGCCACCCGCCTCGATCAGCGCTGCATGCGAGCCGTTCTCGATGATCCGACCCTGCTCCATCACGAAGATGCGGTCGGCCATCCGGACGGTGGAAAAACGATGGCTGATCAGGATGGCGGTCCGCCCAGCGACCAGTTGACGGACGTTTTCAAAAACCTCGAGTTCCGCCTTGGCGTCCATGGAACTGGTCGGCTCGTCCATCACCAGGATCTGGGCATCGCGCATGAAGGCGCGGGCCAGCGCCACTTTCTGCCATTCCCCCGTGCTGAGTTCCTCGCCCGCGTCAAACCGCTTTCCAAGCATGGTCTCATACCCCTGCGGCAGTGACCGGATCACCTCGTCGGCCCCCGCCTTTCGCGCGGCGGCGGCAATCCGGTCCGGGTCGGGCGGGCGCGCGCAATTCCCGAGCCAGATGTTATCGGCCGCGCTCAAGTGGTAGCGGGCATAGTCCTGGAAAATGACGGCGATCTCGTTGCGCAGCGCGCGGGTCGCGAATTCGCGCAGGTCGACCCCGTCAATGGCAATAGAGCCGCTGTCGGGATCGTACAGCCGGCACAGCAGCTTCATGAGCGTCGTCTTGCCGGAACCGTTTGCCCCCACCAGTGCCACGACTTCCCCCGGCTGGATGTGCAGGGACACCTCCCGGAGCGCTTGCCGGTCGCCGCCGGGATATTGAAACCCCACCCGATCGAGCACGATTCCCTGCCGCATCGGCCGGGGCACCGGGCTGGGGTGCGCAGGCTCGGGGACGGTCCGCCGCAGGTCCAGGAACGCGTAGAGGTCGGTCAGGTAGAGGTTGTTCTCGTACAGCCCGGTCAGATTGCCCAGAATCCCCTTGAGATACCCCTGCACGCGCAGGAAGGCCTGGAAATACATGACCAGGTCACCCAGCGTGATCTGTCCGCCGATTGTCTGCAACGCGACATAGGCATAGGCCCCGTAGATGGCCGCCGTGGCAACGGTTTGCGACATCAGGTCAACCAGCGTCCGGCTGCGCAAAATCTCCAGCCTGCGCTTGCGCAGGGCCTGGCGGATCGCGCCTACCCGTTGTATGAACAGCGGTCCGAGGTTGAACAGACGGACTTCCTTGGCGTGGGCACTGTCGGTGAGGATCCCGCTGAGGTAGTTCGCCTTGCGTTCCGGGGCGGTTTGTTCACACAGCCAGCGGTAGATCTTGCCCGTGTAGCGCAACCGCACCGCCGCGCCGGCACAGACGGTGATGAACAGGATGGCCGCAATGGCCCAGTGGAACGTCAGCAGTAAGCCGGCGATGGTCAGCAAGGCGATGGCGCTCTGGCAGATCTGCCCCAGGCCGTTGACAATGTTGATGGGGCGGGAGGCGGCTTCGCGCCGGGCGCGGTGCAGCGTGTTGTAGTAGGATGGTGTCTCGAAGTATGCCAGATCGACCTCGACC
>JAWLGG010000475.1:0-2981 GCA_041685155.1 Chromatocurvus sp. | reverse complement strand
AGCGGCGTATCGACGAAGAACTTGATATCGAATTCAGCGCGCAGGCCGGGGTCGCTGAGCAGCAGGATGCCCTCGACAATCACTACCGGCGCCGGTTTTACCCGCTCGACGTCGGCCGCGCGGGTATGCCGGCTGTAATCGTACACCGGCACATCAACCGCTTCGCCGCGGCGCAGACACTGCAGGTGATGCTGAAGCAGCTCCTGCTCGAGGGCGGCAGGGTGGTCATAGTTGACCTTCTCCCGTGCCTCGAGCGACAGATGGCTCTGGTCGCGGTAGTAGGCATCTTCCTTGATCAGGGTCAGGCCCAGGAGAGGCTCCAGTTCGGCAACCCGCTCGCGAATTGTCTGGGCAAAAAGCGTCTTTCCGGAGCCGGAAGGACCGGCGATCGCAATAAAGCAGGGAAGCAAGGGAGATCTCCAGTCACCGGGCTTTCGGCGGGGAGTGTAATCGATGATGCGTCCCTGCGCATCGTGGCAAGAGAGGAGCGCCATGCCCGGCGTCGACAGGCGTGTGTTCTGCCGGCCGGGGCGCCGTTACTCTACCTTCGACGGGTGATACACTGCCGCACCTGAGTTCGCAATCTGTGCTGTAACAGCACATCCGGAGCGGCACACATGGACAGGAACTTCGATGACGCCTCAATCGGCGACTCCACCATCCCCGGCACCACCGCCGCAGTCACCGTTGAAGATCTCAGCAGCATCGTTGAGCAATCGCTGAATGAAATCTATGTGTTCAGCCTGGAAACGCTGCGCTTCCTCTACGTGAACCAGCCCGCCCGGGAAAACCTCGGATACTCCGCCGCAGAACTCGCCGCCCTCACCCCGGTTGACCTTAAGCCCGAGTTCACGCGTGAACAGTTCACCGACCAGATCGCGCCCCTGCGCGACGGGCATCAGGACAGGCTCGCGCTCGAAGCGCGTCATCAGCGCAAGGATGGCAGCACCTACCCGGTAGAAGTTCACCTGCAGCCGGGCCATTATTCGGGCCAGCGGGTCGCCACCGCGATCATTCTGGATACCACCGAGCGCACGCGCGAGCAGGAATCGCGGGAAGCCATGGAGCGGCAGCTGCAGCAGGCGCAAAAAATGGAGAGCCTGGGTATTCTTGCCGGCGGCATCGCCCATGACTTCAACAACATTCTCACCAGCATACTGGGCTTTGCCGATCTGGCGATGGATGACATCGACACCGCGCACCCGGCGCGGGAACACATTTCAGAGCTGGTCAAGGGCGCGCGCCGTGGCGCCGAACTCACCCAGCAGATGCTGGCATACTCCGGCAAGGGCAAGTTTGTCGTCGAGGCGGTCAATCTGCAGAGCCTGATCGCTGACATGGGTCGTCTGCTGCAGGTCTCCATCCCGCGCACCTGTGGCCTGCACTATCACTTCGCGCCCACGCTGCCGGCGATACGCGCCGATGCCACACAGATACGCCAGGTGGTTCTCAACCTGATCATCAATGCCGCAGAGGCCATCGGTCCGGAGACCTCCGGTATCATCAGCGTCACCACGGGCAGCCTCGACTGCGACGGGGATTATCTGCGTGACCTGTTTCCCGGCGAAGCCCTGCAGCCGGGGTCCTACGTGTGCCTCGAAGTCTCGGACTCCGGCGCGGGTATGGATGAAGCCACGCGCCAGCGCATATTCGATCCCTTCTTCACTACCAAGGACACCGGTCGCGGCCTGGGCCTGTCGGCCATTCTCGGCATCGTGCTGGGCCACGGTGGCAGCATCAAGGTGTACAGCGAGCCGGGCTCCGGCAGTACCTTCAAGCTGCTTTTTCCGGCGCTTGCGGAAGCAGCCGGCGGTATGCCGGTCGAAACCCCACCCAGGAAAAACTGGCAGGGCTCGGGCAAAGTACTGGTGGTGGAAGACGAGGATCTGGTGCTGACACTGGCGGCTAAGCTTTTCCAACGCATGGGCTTTGAGGTGATCACCAGCACTGATGGTGTCGAGGGTCTCGCCGAGTTCCGTGAGCACCACGCCGATCTGCAGCTGGTATTCCTCGACATGAACATGCCCAACATGGGCGGTGAGGAAACGTTTCGGGAAATGCGCCGGATCAATGCCGGTATCCCGACGCTGCTGTGCAGCGGCTATAACGAGCAGACCGCGGTCAATCGTTTCGCCGGCAAGGGCCTGGCCGGCTTCATCCAGAAGCCCTACACCTATCGCACGCTCAGCGCGGTGGTGAAGGACGTCATCGAGGGGAGTTGAAGAGAGCAGCCGCATCCTCGTCTGGCATGCCCTCGACCCACAGGGCCTCCAGCATCGCCCCCACGGCATTGGCCTCCACGAGGTGCGCGGCGTACCAGGTGTGCAGGCAGCGTATGCGGGTAAAGTCCGCAATACCCCCGATGCCCCGCTCGCGGATGGCGGGCCACTGGCCGCTGGCATCCAGGTGTGCACGCTCCGTGGCACGGAGAAAGGATTCGCGTCTCGCAATATGGCGGCGGTGATCGCTGGCCATCGCCGACTGCAGCGCCGGGTCGGCATCCACACGAGCCTGTAGTTGTGCGATCGTGCCGCGCGCCTCGGCGCGATCAATCCGGTAGTTGATGGCCGGATCAATCAACCAGTACAGCGTCGGAAACGGTCTTCCATTCACCACAGACGCGACGCGGATGACCACTGGCCGGCCCGCCACGTCGGCCACGGCCACCTCCCGTAGTCCGCGGGGCTCGCGACCGAGTCGTTCGGCGATCAACCGCAGGGTGTTTTCCTCAAATTGACTGTCAGTATCCACGGGGCGCGATTCTACCCTATCCCGCAGCCACTGCGGGCAAGAGCAGGGGGTGAATGTTTGACTTTGCAACCGGCGCGCCCTAAAGTCTGCGCCGTTCAGGGTGCCTGCCGATGCGTGCCAGCCACAGCATCTGGGCAGGTTAAATGGGAAGTCTGGTGAGCCGCGTGGCACTGACCGCGACAAGTCCAGCGCTGCCCCCGCAACGGTAAGCGACAGCGCGTCGCAAGCCC
>JAWLGG010000474.1:0-2985 GCA_041685155.1 Chromatocurvus sp. | reverse complement strand
GCCGCATACGGAGCACGCGTGTACGCGCCGCAGGCTTGCCGCCGAATGCGGAACAAGCGTGCGCGGTCGGGCAGGCAGGGGACTTCGCCGGCTGCGCACGCGACGCCATCGGGGAGGGGACTTGTCCGCGAACAGTGTTCAGGCGCGAACAAGGCTTGCTTGCCGCCGGCCATGCCGCTACCATTCGCGCCTCTTTTTGACCCGGCAGCCTTTCTGGTCGTCGGGCACCTGTTGCAAGGGCATCCACGGATGAAGACGCGAAGCACCAAGCCGGCCGATGTGCGGCGGGACTGGCTGCTGGTCGACGCAACCGAGAAGACTCTCGGTCGGCTGGCTACGGAAATTGCCGTCCGCCTGCGAGGCAAGCACAAGCCCGAGTTCACCCCCCACGTGGACACTGGCGATTACATCGTCGTGATCAACGCCGACAAGATCAAGGTGACTGGCAACAAGCTGGCCGCCAAGACCTACTGGCGTCACACCGGCTATCCGGGTGGCATCCGTGGCGTGAGTCTGCGCGATCAGCTCGAGAATCATCCGGAGCGGGTGATCGAGGCCGCGGTGCGGGGCATGCTGCCGCGCAACCCCCTCGGCCGGTCCGTTTTCCGCAAGCTGAAGGTTTACGCAGGTGCGGCGCACCCGCACGAGGCTCAGCAGCCGCGTGTGGTCGAGATCTAAGAGGACATCGAAACCATGACTACCGCAGCACGCGCCACGACCCAGGCTCACGATTACGGCACCGGCCGCCGCAAGACGGCTACCGCCCGGGTGTTTTTGCGCCCCGGCCAGGGTCGCATTCTCATCAACAACAAGACCCTCGAGGACTACTTTGGCCGCGAGACCTCGCGGATGGTGGTCAGGCAGCCCCTCGAGCTGGTCGAGATGCTGGATCGTTTCGACGTCCGCATCACCGTTCGTGGCGGTGGTCCCTCCGGCCAAGCTGGCGCGATTCGTCACGGGATCAGCCGGGCGTTGATGGATTACGATGAGACCCTGCGCGCGTCCCTGCGCCAGGCCGGTTTCGTCACCCGCGATGCCCGCGAGGTGGAGCGCAAGAAAGTCGGCCTGCGCAAGGCGCGGAAGCGGCCGCAGTACTCGAAGCGCTGATCGCGAGGCAGGCAAAGGGGACCCGACAGGGCGTCCGGCCCGGGAAGGCGGACGCCCGGTTTCGTTTCGGGGAGGCGTTTGCGGCCGGAAGATTCACCCTGATTGCAGGCTTGTGATAAACTTCGATCCGGCCGCTGCACGGGTGATCCGTTTGATCAATGGGCGCTGCAGGTGGCCTTTTCAGGCTGGCTTGCAGGGCGCGCCGGCGGTATGCGGTGAGGAGCGTTGCCAGCCTCAGGGTAGGCCATGGCCGTCGTGAGATTCGTTCCCGCCGACTCATCTGATTCATCAAGTCAGACCAGGGAGAATGCTGCGTGAGTGAAGGCGAGGTGAACGTCGCCCGACGCCGGTTTCTGATAGGTGCAACGGCAGTGGTGGGTGGCGTCGGGGCGGTCGGAGCGGCGGTTCCGTTCGTCAGATCCTGGAGCCCCAGCGCCAAGGCCCGCGCTCTGGGCGCACCGGTTCGGATCGACATCGGCAAGTTGCGGCCCGGGGAGTTGCTCGGCCCCATGCCCGAGTGGCGTGGTCGGCCCATCTTCGTGGTGCGACGCACTGAAGAAGCCCTTGCGGCCCTGTCGGAAGTCGAGGATTCGCTGGCCGATCCGGATTCGGAGCGCGATCAGCAGCCGGCTTATGCCGCCAACATCTGGCGTGCGCGTGAGGACCACAAGGAACTCTCGGTGTTGATCGGTCTGTGCACGCACCTCGGTTGCTCGCCTGCGTTCTACGGCCGGCTCGAGCCGCAGCCCTTCGACGCTGACTGGCGCGGTGGCTACTTCTGCGCTTGCCATGGCTCCAGGTTCGACCTTTCCGGCCGGGTCTACCGCGGGGTGCCGGCACCCACGAATCTCGAAGTGCCGCCCTACATGTTCGAATCCGAAAGTGTGATCGTAGTCGGGCAAGACGAGGAGACCGGTTGATGAGCGAATCAACGAATTCCGGTGGTCCCGGCAAGCCCGGCCCCATCGCGAATGTCATCGGATGGATCGACGAGCGCTTTCCGCTCACCGAGACCTACGATTACCACATGGCGAAGTACTGGGCGCCGAAGAACTTCAACATCTGGTATATCTTCGGCGTGCTGTCCATGGTGGTGCTGGTCAACCAGCTTCTCACCGGCATCTGGCTCACCATGAGTTACGTGCCCAGCGGCGATGGCGCGTTCGCCTCCATCGAATACATCATGCGAGACGTCGAGTTCGGCTGGCTGCTGCGCTACCTGCACTCCACCGGCGCATCGGCGTTCTTCGTGGTCGTCTACCTGCATATGTTCCGCGGCATGATGTACGGCTCCTACCGCAAGCCGCGAGAGTTGATCTGGCTCATCGGCATGGCCATTTTTCTGCTGTTGATGGCAGAGGGCTTCCTCGGTTACGTGCTGCCCTGGGGACAGATGTCCTACTGGGGGGCTCAGGTGATCGTCTCGTTGGTCGGTGCGATACCGTTCGTGGGTGCCGATCTCATGGAGTGGGTGCGCGGCGACTTTCTCATGAGCGAGATCACCCTCAATCGCTTCTTCGCCCTGCACGTGGTGGCCCTGCCGCTCATGCTGGTGATGCTGGTGTTCCTGCATATCGTCGCCCTGCATCACGTCGGCTCCAACAACCCCGACGGCATCGAGATCAAGAAGCACAAGGACGAGAACGGAAGGCCTCTGGATTCCGTGCCTTTCCATCCCTACTACACGATCGGCCACGATCTGCCTGCCATCGTCGGGTTTTTGTTCATCTTCTGCGCCGTGGTGTTCTTCGCGCCGGAAATGGGTGGTTATTTCCTCGAGCCGCCGAACTTCCAGGAAGCCAACCCGCTGCAGACGCCCGCGCACATTGCGCCCGTGTGGTACTACACGCCGTTCTACGCCATGTTGCGGGCGGCCAC
>JAWLGG010000039.1:0-12446 GCA_041685155.1 Chromatocurvus sp. | reverse complement strand
TGCGTGGGCAGGCGCATCATGGTGGCGGGGCCGCCAAAGCGCGGCATGTCGTTGCCACCCAGCGGCTGGTTGAATGTGCTCATGCTGTCTCCTGTCGGGATAGTCAAGAATGCAGATCGCAGCGCGACGGCGCAAGGACGCAATACCGGGTGGATCGCCGGGTGATCAGCCGCGGCCGTCGCACTGTTGCCCACGCCTCTCCCGGCGCAGGCTGTACAGCTGCCAGAGCGGAATCCCCAGGAGCACGCCAAAGGTCAGGAGAAACTTGCCCACGATCAGCACCGTAAAACTGTCCATCTGCCTGCCTCGGGTTGTGTGAAATGGCAGTCGCTATCATCACGCGTTTCCCACCTTACGGGAAGGCGGAGTTAAAAAGTGTAAAACTTTTCGACACGCCTCGGTTCCAGCCGGTACAATCCCGCCGGCGCCGGCATCCTGTGTGGGACGCGACGGTAAAAACCCACATATTGGACAGCGCAGCGTTCAGCCTGCGCGGAAAAGGCCGTTTATGACCGACCTTAAGGCATTCCGCCCGGAAAGCTGGTTCAACACCCGTGCCATCACCCAACCACAGGACCTGGAGACCCTGTTCAGATTGCGCTACCAGGTGTACTGCCGCGAGCAGGGACTCCTGAATCCAGAGCACTATCCGGACGGGCTCGAACGCGACGCCTTTGATGACCACTCGGCGCATTTCGCCACCTTTGACCAGGACGGCCGCGTGGCGGCGGCAATACGCATGGTCCGCCCGGACAGCGCGTGTGGACTCCCCTTCCAGCAGCATTGCCCCCTGTTTGACAACGTGCTTCTGCCGGACCCGGCACTGGCGGGCGAAGTCTCGCGCCTGGTCCTCAACCGGGGCTTTCGCACCCCACCGGGTGGCGGGGGCACGGGTACCGTGGTGATGGAGGTCTATCGGGCCATGTACCAGCACAGTCGCGAGCAGGACATCCGCTACTGGTACGCCGCCATGGAGCGACCGCTGGCGCGCCTGCTGGCCCGGATCGGGGTTGTGTTCGTGCCCATTGGCCCCGTATCC
The DNA here is from genome assembly GCA_041685155.1 of Chromatocurvus sp. Lineage (GTDB taxonomy): Bacteria > Pseudomonadota > Gammaproteobacteria > Pseudomonadales > Halieaceae > Chromatocurvus. Next base: position 11,407 of record JAWLGG010000039.1, on the reverse strand, counting down.
GACTACAGCGGCCCCGTCACGCCCTACCTGCTGGAACTGGACGGGATGGACAGCCATCTGGTGCAGCACAACCCGGATTTCCTGAAGTACCTGAGGTCGGCACTGTGATGGCTCTTCCGGTGGGTCGCGCGGCAGGTTCAATGCCGCGCTGAATCCCCACATCGCACTGGTGGTTTTGGACAGCCCCGGCGCCAAACCCTATACTCAAAAGCTCATTGTGTGGACGGGTCGAGTTGTCAATGCAGAGCTCCGGGACGATTGAATCCCAGGGGAATATCGACAACCTCAGCGGATTCCTCCGGGCAGAGCCCGATGTGGAGTTCGCCGTACTGGTCGGCAGCCGCGCTGATGGCACGGCAACCCCTGACAGCGACTGGGATATTGCGATCCGTTTACGGCGCGCAGAAACCTCCTACATGGAAGAACTGGCCCGTACCGAGGCACTGCGGCGGGAGATCGCGACGATATTGCGCACAGCACCAGAGCAGGTCGACCTTATCAGCGCGACCTCAGCGAAACTTGCCATGCGCGACCTCATCGCGAATCACGGACTCGTCCTTACGGACCCGACGAATCTCGCGTGGATCCATTTCCTGCAGCGTACCTGGCGCGATCTGGAGGATTACTACTGGGACGAACTTTATGCCGGCTGAGCTGTATCTACAGGAAACCGCGGGTCTCGCGAAGCGCCACGCAGCATTGCTTGAAGAAGCCCGAAGCATCATGCAGAAGGGAGAGCAACTGACTCCGCTTGAAGAAAACGGTGTGCTGCATGCGCTGCAGGTACTGATTGAAAACGCAATCGGCAAGGCAAAGCAGACGCTCAAGAGCGCCGGCGAACCCGTGCCGACTTCTGCCTATGACGCGCTGCACGCCATGGTACGGATAAAGCAGCTACCCGCCGACAGCTTCGCGCAGTGGGCGGCATTTATCGGATTGCGCAACCGCATTGTTAACGAGTACATGAATCTGGATATCGAAGGTGCTTCAGCTCGTCAATGAGCGGGAGTATCAAGTGGTCGTTGAGTTTCTGCTCACAGCGCCCTGAGTTCCTCGACGCTGTACTGGGGCGAACCCACTTTGGTGCCTTTTGCCAGGACGCCCCCCGTGGAGCAGGTCTTGATCAGGTCGGCACCGTACTTGATGTTGCGCCGGACAGCCGCGCGCACGGCCCAGGGGCCATCGGCAACGCCCTCCCGGGTGGCGTTGTATTCCGGCGGGAGCAGATTGTTGTCGCTGCAGTGGCCGCCGGTGATGCCGATGGGCGGTCCGGACACAAACAGACGGGGACCGGGAACCTCGCCGGCCCGGATGGCATCGCGCAGGGCAATGTCGGCATAACCTTTCGCCCCGACATTACGCACCGTGGTGAAGCCCGCGTACAGCGTGCGCGTCGCGCGAACCGGCGGCGACGATGCGGCAATCAACCCTGCCCCGGCGTCGGCCGGGCGCAGTCGATGTCGTCAGTAGCGCTCGGCCCGGGCGGGCGGCAGCTCGGACACACCCTTGCGCACTGCGTTGCGCACCGCCTCGAGATCAATGCGATTCGCGTCCTCGACGACAATGCTGATCTGCACGTGCCAGAGCACATCGGCGGACGCGGCATCAAACAGCATCAGCTGAATGTCGCCGGTCTCTACCGGGCCACTCAGGACACGGGCATTGGTGGCTGACGCGCCATCGATGTCGCGGTTGACGGAGCTCCCGTACAGCTGGTCATTGGATCCACCGTAGGGCATCTCACCATCATTGAAGCCGGGAGCGGCAAGGTACTCGACAAGGAATTCGGCATCCGCCCTGTCGACGCGCCGGTAGCCGAGTTCAGCCATTGCCTCCTCGACGCCGGCCCGGATCGCCCCGCTTTTCTGGGCCAGCATATCCCTGCCGTAGCCTGTCTGCGATGGGGGTTCACTGCGCCAGGCGTAGCGCGTGTAGCTGGTGGCCGCGAATGTATCCGTGGCAGCCGGAGTGATATCGACACCGCTGCAGGCGCTGAGTGCGACCGTATATAGAAGGATGACAAGACCGCTGAAAGAATGCCTGCCTGACGTACCACTCATACCCGATTCTCCCAGCAGAAACCACACTGATGCGAATTGTAATGCAAACTATTCTTGATAACTACCGCGCACCGCCGATCGGCAGTGTAGAAAGTGCTGCTGGTGCTGGGAGTGTGGTGCTGGTGCTGGTACTGGTGCTGGGAGTGTGGTGGAAATGGCGAAGCGACGACCCTGGGGTCGCCGCCCGATTAACTGAAAGACCTTTCCGGTTTATCGGCGGGCGCGGCGTACCAGGGGCAGAAGGCCCATCGCCATCAATATCGCCGTCATCGGAGCCGACACCTGGCCACCGGGGGGGTGGTCCTGCCTCACGGTGGTGAGCGTTGCCAGCTTGAACCTGTCGTTGTTGTCGCTGAAGTGTGACCTGCCAGTGAATATATTCCCCAGATAGGCACCTACCAGCCATACCTTGGAATAGATCGTGGTTTCCGGGGCCGGGCTGGAGGAAGACGAGACGTCGGTTGTCCTGGTACCGGTGCTGCCGCCCCCGTAGGAGCCCCCGGTATAGGAGAAGTCACCCAACAGGGAATAGCCATTGCTGGTCAACCCGGAAAGCTGGCTGCCCTCGAGGCTCCCCGTGCCGCTGTCCGTTTCATCGCCCTTGTACAGGACAGTGATGTCCGCATCGTGCTCTATCCAGCCAAAGCTCACATTCTGCAGGGACACGGCCTCGTCGAACTGGAAGATCAGGAATTCGTCGTGGCCAACGTTGTCGACCGAGTGTTCACCATCGTGCTGGTCCGTGCGGTACAGGCCCATGCCGCTGTCCCAGTGCCTGATTGCCCCGTTGGCGTTGCCGATGGAAGCCTGGCCGTTGGCATACCAGCCGGTCACCGTCGCCTGCATGCCGGCATTGCTGGTGTACTCGCGTGCCGGGTGGAGGTTGTTGGGGTTGTATTTGTCGACCGCGCCGGAACGGAAGTCCCAGGTATCGGTAACAGCTGCAAGGCTTGCCGTGGAAGAATACAGCAGGGTCGCCGCCGCGAAACTCATCATTACGGCGCGGGGGTGCCAGCGAATGATCGATCTGTTGCTCATGGTGATGTTCTGGTACGCGAATGTGGGACAGGAGGGTAGCAGGCTGCCGGTATTTTTCGCCGTCTGGAAAGTGAAACTGTGATGCGGTTATTGAAATGGCGCTGGAAGCGCTAAACGATCATGTGCACTGGCTGTTTGCTTCAGGCCTTCGACGAAGCCCCCCCGCTCCGTCGTGCACCGCAGCCGATCAGACCCGGCGAAAAGGTCGCCGACGGCATTGTACTCGACTGTTTTCGTGGTGCCGTCGGGGTACCGCGTCCCCCACCACTAGGCAGGGTGCCTACTGGTGCGGTCGCGCCCGGTCAATGCCAGGAAGATCATCAGGCCTGCCAGCAGGCACACGCCCCACAGCGGAATCGTCGGGATGCCGACGACTGGGGGGAACCCGATACCGCCCGGATCCCGGATCACTCCCACGGCCGGATCAAGATCACCGGGGCCATTGTCCGTGATCGAGAAAGTCACGGTATTTCCGGATACCGCTGCCGGAATCGTGAACCAGCCATTCTGCTCGTCAAACTTGTAGTACCGGGACCCGGCGGGTATTGCACTGGGGTACTCGACACTCACCTCGACGCTGAACGCTTCTGAGCAACCCGAGGCGGTAAAGCCAAAAAGGCCATGGGGCAGAGTGACGCCTTCGGGAGGGGGGGCCGCCAGATCGAGGAACTGCGTGTCGGCGACCGTGCAGCCCGCACTGTCATCGGACGGGGCCACAGAGGCGCGCGCGACCCCTGTGCCCGTCGCAGTGGATCCGGCGACAAGTACGCGATTGTCACCATCCGGCGGGTTGTCGTCATCGTCCGGCGGATTGTTGTCATCGTCTGGCGGTTCCTCGTTCGGATCCGGCGCATTCGGGCCGAGCGTACCCTCGAGAATGTAGTAAACCGAAGCGATCGCTTCGGTGGCGGACCGCTCCCCGTTCCGGCGCACGTCGAGTCTGACGCTCGTGACGTTCCAGGACGCCCCGGGAAGGTTGTCAGGCGTCCGGTCGATGCTGTGAGTGCAGGTGAGGGCCCTCCGGGCGACCGTGGACCACCGCCTGTCGAGCGCCGGGTCCGGGTTTGGGAGTCCGCCGAACGCGTACGTGTTGAAATCCGAGAATGCGCCGCATGCAAGGCGCGTATCCAGTCCCGCCCCGAGGTCGGGGCTCGTCCGGATAACCCTGTAGGGTTCGCCGTCCCGATAGATGGACTCCCGACATGAGCCGAATTCGCCGGTGATGTCGTCAAGGTACATGCAGCCCGCGTTCGGGTTAAACACGATCGCACTGTAACAGGGCGATGGTGACCATTCGTCCGTAAACCCGTTGCCGATCTCGCACGGTGGGAGGCGCGGCGTGGCCGTAAGCTGGACCGAACCGGCGGCGGATAGCGCCCCCGACGCGGAGAGGTCGACGAACTCGCTCTCACGAACGCAGGCCCCCCGAGGCGGATCGGTCGCGCGATCGCAGAGTGGCAGGGGTCTCACCGGCGCCGGGGTGCCCGGCGGAGCCGCCTGGGCAGGGCTTAACCCGAGGATCGCCGCAAGCAGGACGATGGCGAGAGTACCGGCCGTCGCTTTCGCCGCGAAGCCAGTTCCGCGTTCTTCAATACTCGTCATATGAATCGTCTCCCTCGCCCCGAAGGGGTATCCCGAAAACCACGGGTGCATCCAGATAAAAGGCCTGCGCGGCGACGTCCGTGGCAATGCCGGCGGTGACACCGGCAATGTCGCCGGCGGCCAGAGCCTTGTCGCCGCAAGCCCCCGGTCAGCCACAGAGACTAGAACAACCCTGAACAGGAAACTTGACTTGCTACCTGACATTGCATGACATTTAAGGACGGATGCGCACCAGACATGGACAGGAAGCAACAGAACGCAGCACGGCCGAACTCGTGGCATACCGCCTTGCCGGCTTTCGGCTCTCGACCCGGCAGCAGCGCTTCGAGCGGCTCGATCCGCCGGGCGAGGCCATCCCGCTGAGCACCAAGCTCTACTACCTGCTGCTGACCTTTGCGGCGCGACCGGGCGAGGTCATCGACAAGGACAGCATTGTCGAGGCCGTCTGGCCCGGGCAGGTGGTCACCGATGCCGCGCTGGCAAAGCAGATGCAGCGCCTGCGCAACGTGCTGGCGGACGGCGAGCCCGAACCGCCGTCAATAGAGACCCACCGCGGCCGCGGCTATCGCCTGACCTGCGAAGTCGAGCGAGAGTATGCGCCCGCTGTTTCGCCAACTGCCGGGAATGAAAGCGGCAGGTCGAAACCGGTTCGCAAGTGGAGGGCGGCGGCGATCCTGGCCGTGATGGCTGCCACCACGGCCGTGGCGATCGCTACCGACCTGCTGAGCAGGGCCCCTCCCGCGACCCGTGCCATTGCCGTGCTGCCCGTTTCCGATCAGACCACCGCGCTCTCCGAAGGCGCCGCCGAATACTTTGCCGCGCGGCTTGGCGACTACGCGGTCCTGGCCCCCGAACTGGCGAGGTCAGAGTCCCCGGCACAGGCAGGCGAGATCGGCAGCCTGCAGTTGTACAGACAACGCAATGGCCCCGTCGCTGCCGTTCAGCTCGCGCGCAGCGGCGAAAAGTACCAGCTCTGGGTGAACCTGCGCAGCCCACAGGCCGTCGCCAGCACCACGATGAGAGACGAATCCATACAGCGGCTCCTTGAGCGCGGCAGTGACTGGGTCGGCCAGCAGACCGGAGCGGAGCTGGCAGCGGCGCCATCGTCCGACGCCTATGCACTGGCCAGCTATTTCCAGGGGCTGGTCAGTGCCGACTGTGATCAGGCCGCATCCTTTCTTAAAGCCGCAGTGACCAGCGACGAGGGGCTTACGCAGGCGAGGCTTCGCCTGCTGCGCTGCGAAGAGGCCAGGGGCGATACGCTGGAGGCTGCATCCGGCGCGGCTGCCCTCGCGACCCTGGCGGAACAGAACGGCAACAGCGCACTGGCTCTGGACGCCCACCTGCTCGCAGCGCGGGCTCACCGCAAACTGGGCAACGCCGACGAGGCTCGCAGGCACCTGGATGCGGGCCTGGCCACGATGGAGAGGGCGGCAACGCCGATGCAGCGAATGTCCGCCCTGGCGGCAGTCGCGTTGCTGGCAAACCTGAACGGATCCCCCGAACAGGCCCTGAACGCCCAGCAAGAGCGTCTTGAGCTGGCCCTGTCCGAATACCCCATACCCCAGTTCGTCGCGGACATCCACCTGGATATTGCCGAAGTGGGCCTCGCAAATGGGGACTACGCACTCATGCGAACCCATGCCGAGGCGGCCCGCGAACTGATCGAGGAGTTCGGCAGCCACGAGAGCCTGGTTCGCAGCTATCGGTTTCTGATCACCAGCTACTTTCGCGCAAACGATATGGATGCTGCCGTCCAGCTCGCCCTGTCGGCCGGATCGATCGTGGACGCGGCGAGTGCTACGCCAGACAAGGCCTATTTCATGCAGTTTGCGGCAATCGCACTGAATGGCAGGGGGCACCTGCGGGCGGGACGGGAATACTCGGCAAGGCTGCGAAAACTTGAAGCCGACTCGGCAAACCCGATGTATGGCGCTCTTGCCGATATGACAGTCTTTCATCGACTGTACGCCAAGGGCGCTTATGCGGAAGGCTATGCCTTTGCGACGTCCCTTCGCGAACGCATCGAAGCGAACAACAACCGTCACAGCTCACTGCCGCTGGCCCTGGCCTTCGAAGCAATCGCTGCCGCTCGCGGCGCGCCCGTCACCGCCGCAAGAGCGATCATCGAGCGACTCGAGCAGGATTACCCGGACGTGGATGCGCTTCGACCGGACAGAACGCGGGCGCTGGGCCACCTGCTCATCCGCGAAGGGAAAATCGCCGACGGTATTCGGGTACTGAGAGAGGCCGAAGCGCTGTTTCGTGACGCAGGTGTCGAATCGGTCGCGGATTACGTGGGCTACGAAATTGCCGAAGCCCGACTGGCCACCGAAGAGCAGGCGCCCTGGGATGACCTGGGGCGGCTTCTCAGGGATCAACCGGCCAACTACCAGCTGGCCCGATTGATGGGCATCGCCCACGCCCGCGACGGCAACTTCATCGCCGCGACCACGGAGCTGGAAACAGCCCGCCTGCGCGGGCACGAACTCTGGTCAGAGGAGGACCAGCTGCTGCTGGAGAGCTATCGATCAACGCTTGCGACGGCGGATGCACGGCCGGAAACCAACAACTGACAGCCACGCCGTGCGCCACGTCACTCGCTCTCACCCGACGTCGGTAAACTACTGCTGCTGGTCGGCGAGCGCGCCGGGGTAGGGATTCCGCGGGCCGGACAGCGCCAGACGTCAAATCACTCCCACTCGATTATCAAAAAGCCTTTTTTATCGTTTATATTAAGTGGCATATTTTCCTGTAAATCGGTAATACCATGAAAAATACCATGCTCAGAAAATCCTTCAAAATACTCGAAAAAGATGCAGATTGAGCACCGCCAAAACGCACTCCAGGCCACCTTCCGGCCTTTGACTTCCAGGTGTATGCCTTCCTGCTCCTGCAGGTAGTGAATCACCGCGAACAGGTTGGTCGCCTGGGGTTACCTTTCGGCCAGAACATGCGCATGAGACTCTTGCCCGATTTTCCGAAGACCCCGGACAGCTCCTCAAACCCGATAGTCGCGCTGATGTATTCGCGCAGCACCGCCTTGCCGGCATCGACATCATCGGAAAGGCCGTTACCGTCGCTTATGCAGACATCGCCCCAAGCGCATGGCAGCATGGGAACATCATGTCGCTGGTCTTCGCGGTCGTCGCTCCGCTTTGCAACGGCACATGGCTTGTCGCGGGCCGGGCCGTGCGGGCGTTCCTGGCGGATGATGTCTGGGGTCGAATCGCATTGCTGGTGATGGCGGGATTGATAATACTCAGCACGGTAGTGATTGCCACAGAGGGTGGATCCGCATGACAGCCTTTGGCATCGGCCTGATCACCGGCATGGCCCTCGTTGCATATTCCCGCATCATCGGATTGACCCGAGAGCCCGGGTTTTACCCGACACTTCTTGGCGCCATCGCCAGCTACTATGTGGTGTTCGCCGCAGGCGGCACCACGACGCCGCTGAACCTCATCCTTCACATCGGTGTTTTTCTGGCCTTCATTGCGCTGGCGACGGCGGGCTACCTGATCTGGTACTGGTTCACCTGTCTCGGTCTGGCCTTGCACGCCGGGCTGGATCTGTTCATTCATCTAACGCCCGCCGACCCGTCGCCCGACTGGTGGGGCCTGTTTTGCCTGTCCTTGGATCTGGTGCTTGCCGTGTCGATGATCTGGTTCAGGCCCGATGACCGGAAACAGAAAATGCAAGAGCGGTCGGATGCTTGATTTCTCCCACGACAGCCTTGCCAACGCCTGGACGGCCAACCGTGGCATCGCGGCCTGAAAGGCTGCCCTCGACCCGGCATACAAACATTGACAATCTTTGTATTTCAACCTAGCATTCGCTGTGGGAGCATCTAACGTCGGAGGCCAATATGCACATATCACTGACGCCCGAACTGGAATCTCGCGTTAAAGCCAAAGTGGAAACCGGCCTGTACAACAATGCCAGCGAAGTCATTCGTGAAGCGCTCCGTTTTATGGAAACCCATGAAGACTGGATTCACGAGATCAAATTGACTCGACTTCGTGAGCAACTGAAAATCGGAGTAGACCAACTAGACAGTGGAGAAGGTATCGCAGTCGAATCAAAATCGGCGCTTGACACATTGTTTGACGATATCAAGAGCTGACCTTCATGGCGCGCCATCAGCTCGTCATTGCGCCTGCCGCTAAAAGTGACCTCAAAGAAATTTACCAATACGGCCTGCGACAATGGGGACACGCACAATCCGAAAACTACCTGTCCACTATAAAGAACCAATTCTGGTTGCTGACTCAGCAACCACTAATAGGAACCCAGCGCCCAGAGCTTCTGCCAGATGCCAGAAGCCTCCCTATAAATAGCCATACCCTGTTTTACCGTGTGACCACCACCAGGGTTGAAATAATCCGTGTACTACATGGCCGCCAAGATCCACAACGCCATCTGAAATAGCCAAGCATTTCTTATATTCAATAGCACTTATGTGCCGCAGGTACAACGAGTTTCCGGAAAGCTCCAGAGCGTGCGCAGCTCAAACTCGCTGGTACCATGCCAGCATCAATTTGTCTCTCATGGTATCTCTGCATTATTCCTTACCAGCCGCAATAAATACCATGAAAAATACCATGCTCAGAAAATCCTTCAAAATACTCGAAAAATTTGCAGATTGAACACCGCCACAACGCACTCTAGGCCACCTTCCGGGCTTTAACTTCCAGGTGTATCCCCTCCTGCTCCTGCAGATAGCGGATAACCGCGAACAGGTTGCTCGCCTGGGGGTTCCCTTTCGGCCCGAACATGCGCATGAGACTCTTGCTCGATTTGCCGAAGACCCGGGACAGCTCCTCAAACCCGATAGTCGCGTTGATGTAGTCGCGCAGGACCGCCTTGCCGGTATCGACATCATCGGCAAGCAGGCATTCGACCCCTTCCTGCAGCAGAGCTTTACGAAACGCAGGATCCCGTTGGGCGCGTGCCTGTATGGTGTCCTTAAAATCTTTCGTCAAAGCCATCAGGTTTCTCACTGTCGCGGTGTTCTCTAACCTCTATCATGTGACGCCGATGGTAGCATATATGTTACCGATTTAATGCCCCAACAACGTTCCGTTACGGTGACTGGGTTATATCACCGGGCCATCGTCGTCACCACCGACGCGCTTTCTTCTCTGTAACGCTTGGCGCACAAACTGTCTCGCCCCGTTGTCGTTCGCCTCAACCAGTTGCCGGATCTGGCCGCTTACGTCGTCAGCCCTATTCAATCGGGCGGCAGCATCCATTGCCCGGTCGTAAGCCTCCATCACATCGACACTGGTCACCTCGTAACCCCACCCTTCACTCAACCAGCGCAATGCGGTCAGGGCTGAACCCAGGGCAAATTCCGGTGCCGGATCGAGCTTATCCCTGGCCGCCCTGGTCAGTGTTTTTGGATCACAGGGACTTTGGTTCGCAAGGTCCAATGCGAGTTCATACAGCTCCAGCTCCTTTGCGGCCGCAAACCATTTTCCTTCATCTCCGGGGGTCGTGGCGATGAGGTCGGCCAGAATCGCTGACGCATCCTTCATGGGATAGCGCTTTGCCACAACGCGAAAGCGCGCGAGATACGAATTTCCCTGGGCTGCCCTCAGCCCATAGCGACGATAGGCCTCATCATAGAGACCCGAGGAAATAAGTATCTCTTCGCAAGCCTGATCAATCACCGAATCCGGTTGGTTCAAGCCTCGTGATCCCTCGGCGTATTGCAGCGCTTCCGACTTCTTGCCGATCGACAATAACGCCTCGACACCGTAGCGACGGTAGTGCCAGAAGGGTTTACGGTCCAGCGCCAGCAGGTCTAGCAGATCCTGATAGCGTTCGGCCACCAGCAGGCACGACAGGCAGGCCGTTGCGCCATGAAAAAAGTTACCCGGGTTGGGATCGGTCCAACACGACCTCAATGTCGGCATCAATTCTTCCGCCCAATGATTAGCGGTTTCCACCGAACCGCATACCTCTCCCCAGCGGTCACCTATCGGCCCCAGGTAGTCGACGCCATCATCCTCGATCGCCCGCCATAAGCGTTCGAGCCATTTTTGGCGTGTCTTGGCATCCGCCGGCGCGTCGATGATGACGGGAAGCAGTTGGTCGAGTGTTTTATTCACCGCAGAACCCAGGGCACCACTGGAGCTGTCCACATGCTCAAGCGCAGGCCAGAGCTTTTCGATCAGGCGAACAGCGCCATCTGCTGCCAGATCAGGTTCTTTCTTCGCCACCTTTTTTATTTCGGAAACGGCTTCGCGTAATCGCTGGCAGGCTAATCTGGAGGACTTCCAACCGTAGGCTCCTGCACGGAAGCGAGCAGGAAATGTCCATTTGTGTTTCGCGGGGCGTGTCATATCCTCAATCGTACTGTGTGCTTTCAGGCTGGGACCAAGGGCAGTGATTGGAGCATGGCCGTCATCGTCACCGAGAACAAGGCGGGTGCAGTGCTCATGACAGTTGACTATCGAGATGCTCTCGAACGACCGCGAGGTCGACGACCAAACCTCCCAGCATTTTGTCCAGTGGCGCCGAGCGATCGAACAGCGGATTGTCATTGGCTGCATGAAGCCAACGATCGCTTTGCGCCTCATCCGGAAAGAGAATCTGTAACGCCCGGTAGATACCAAGGATATAGCTGGCCCGTTCCAGACAGTCTCGGGTCAGCTTTGCTTTTTCCGGCTGGTTTTTCCAGTTGTAGAGCGTCTTTTCAT
>JAWLGG010000473.1:0-2999 GCA_041685155.1 Chromatocurvus sp. | reverse complement strand
CTCTGTTTCCCGCCTGTCGTCCATCAGGCCGAAGCGGTCGTGCAGGTCCGGCAGGCGTGCCAGGCTCAGGTTCCGTGCGATGCTGGCCTCAAGGAGCAGGCCCTGGGACTTGCGGTCCTCCACCACCATCCCCATTCCGGCGCGCACTGCCTCCTGCGGTGAGCGCATACGGCGCAGCGTGCGGAAATCGTCGATCGCAAGGCGTATGCCGCCGCTGTCGACCCGGTCGGCCCCGAAGAGGCCGCGCAGGAGCTCGCTGCGTCCGGAGCCAATAAGGCCGCCGATGCCGAGCACCTCGCCGGCATGTACCGTGAAGCTGATGTCCGTGAAGTCACTCCCGCGTCCCAGCTGCTCGACCTTGAGCAGGGGCTTTGCGCGGTGGGTCGGTGGCGCGCTGCGCAGGGTTGCCGTCTGTCCGTCGACCACCTGTTCGCCCGCCATCAGGGTGACTATCTGCTCGCTGCTGAGTGTGTCTGCGGCTTCCGTGGCCAACAGGTGCCCGTCCCGCAGTACCGATACCCGGTCGGCGATGCGGCGGATCTCGTCCATGCGGTGGGAGATGTAGATGATGCCGACGCCGCGCGCCTGCAGCTGCTTCAGGCTCTGGAACAGACGGGCAATCTGCGGGTCGGTCAGGGCGGCGGTGGGCTCGTCGAGAATCAGCAGCGCCAGGGGGCGGCTGATGACCCGGGCGATCTCCACCAGCTGCTGCTGGCCCACGCCGAGCCGCGACACCGGCAGTTCCGGGTCCAGGTCATCGAGACCGAGCATGGCCAGCGCGTCGGTGGCCCGGTCGTGCAGCGCGCGGTGACGGATGACACCGCCGCGGCTGTCGAAGCGGCCAAAGGCCAGGTTCTCCGCGATGCTGAGCGTGGGGAACAGGTTCAGCTCCTGCATCACCATGCGGATGCCATGGTCCTCGGCATCGCGAATGCCCGCAGGCTCATAGCGCTGGCCGCGCAGGACCAGCTCACCGCTTGAGGCCGGGAGTACGCCGGCGATGATGTTGCACAGGGTGCTCTTGCCGGCGCCGTTACTGCCCATCAGCGCGTGCACCTCGCCGTGCTGCAGCGTGAAGTCGATCGACTTCAGCACCGGCACCGCGAAGGACTTGGAAATCCCCCGCGTGCCTAGCAGCGAGTGGTCCGCACCGGTGGCGGCATGACCTGCGACTTCGCTGGCGGACATGCGCGAGTGTCAGCCGTCGCTGCTGATCACGTCCACCGGGGTTGTGCGGTCCGTGGGCATCTGCCCGGTCTCCAGAATCTCGAGTGCATACTCTATACCGTAGACCGCGAGCCGGTCTGCGTGTTGGTCGGCAGTGGCCACCATCTCGCCGCGCTGCACCAGAGCATTCGCCGCGCCGATATTGTCAAACCCAACGACCTTTACCTGGTCGCCGCGCCCGGCCTGGCGTGCCGCAGCCACCGCACCGAGGGCCATGCTGTCATTGGCGCAGAGCAGGGCGTCCAGCTGCGGGTACTCGCGCAGCAGTGCCGACGCGATATTCGCCGCCTTTGATTGCTCCCAGTCGGCCGCCTGCGTGCTGACGATGGTGATATCCGCCGCCTGCATGGCATCGGTGAAGCCCGCGGCGCGCTCGCGCGCGTTGAACGCGCCGGGTATGCCACCGATGATTGCGACCTCGTCCCCGGGCTCGAGCTCTGCCGCGAGTCGCTCACCCACGCGCCGCGCCCCGTCGCGGTTGTCCGGACCGACAAAGGGAATGGCGATGTCCATTTCTGCCAGCAATTGCCGGTCGAACTGGTTGTCGATATTGATCACGACGATGCCCTGCTGCACCGCCCGTCGCGCGACCGGGAGCATGGCCTTGGAATCGGCCGGGGCGATGACAATGACATCGACGCCGGTGGCCATCATCTGCTCCATGAGCGCGACCTGCTGGGCGAGGTCGCTTTCGTTCCTGATGCCGTTGACGACCAGCTCGTAGCGCTCCGGATTCGCCGCCTGGTGGGCGCGCGCGCCGTCGGCCATGCTGATGAAGAACTCGTTGGCCAGGGATTTCATGATCAGGGCGACGCGGGGCCTGTCACCCGCGGCGGTGTCCGCCCCCTCGGGCGCCTTTTCCGATTCAGAGCAGCCCGCCAGCAGGAGTGCGCCGATAATAAACCATGCGCCGAGAAGGCGCGGGAAGCGATGAGGACTGTGCATGTGTGGTCTCCGGTCTGGCTGGCCGATAGTCGCCCCGGGAGGGCCCCGTCGTGGCCCCGGCAGTTAAGCAAGAACTCGGGCGCCGGGCAAGCGCCGCCACGGCTGTCGTCCCCCGGTCGCCTGACGTAAACTGCCGCCCCTGCGGTATCTGATCGGGTAGAGCGCGTGAATCATTCACAGGGCGAGTCGTCGTTGCGGGAGGTGCCGCGGGCAAGGCCGCTGTCGGTGGCGGCACTGCTTGCCTGCTGTACGGTGCTGGGCCTTGCCGGTATCGATCTCGTCCTGCCCGCGGTGCCCGGACTGCCCGATGCGCTGGGCGGGACGCTGGGCGGGACGCTGGGCATGGCGCAGCTCGTGCTCGCCGCGTTCGCCGCGGGAACAGGTATCGGCCTCCTGCTGTTCGGTGAGCTCGGTGCCCGCCGGGATCACCGCTCGCTGCTGTTCTGGGCGCTGGTCAGCTATGCGCTGCTGTCGTGGCTGGGCAGTGTCGCGACATCGCTGCCGCAGCTGGTCGCACTGCGGTTTTTCCAGGGTATCGCGGCGTCATGTGCCGCGGTGGTTACGCCGGGGATGCTGCGTGCCCTGTTCCCGGAGCAGGCCGCCCTGCGCGCGCTGGGCGTTCTCGGCAGCGTGGAATCCCTGGCGCCGGCGGTGGCGCCCTTGATCGGCGTGTGGCTGCTGGCACTGGCCGGGTGGCAGGCATCCTTCCAGGTAACGGCGGTGCTGGCCCTCGTGCTCGCGATCGGGGTTGCCCTTCTGAGACGCGCCATGCCCGGGGTCAGTGGCAACGCGGCCGGCGGCTACTGGGACCTGCTGTGCAACCTGGC
>JAWLGG010000472.1:0-3001 GCA_041685155.1 Chromatocurvus sp. | reverse complement strand
GATCGAGCAGGTGGAAGATACGCTGCTGTTTCGCGTGAACCAGTGGTTGCCCGGCATGAACTCCATCCACGACGAGCCACAGATCATGACGCTCCGTGACATCGGTGAGCGCAGTATCGCCTTCGAGAGTGCCGGCGGTTTCGTGTTCAAGACACTGGCCTACAGCCGGCCGGCGGACGACCTCTTCGTCATTGATGCAGAGCTGGCAACGGGCGAGCGTCTGCAGCTCGAGTTGGTGCCGCGTTGATCATGTTGCGCATGGGGGCGACATCCCTTGTCACCCCTTGTTCACTGCGGTGATTCGAGGGCCTCGAGCAGTTTGGTGAGGCGTTCCACTTCCGCGCGCAGTCGCTGGTTCTCGGTCTTCATGCTGGCCACGGTGCGGTCGTTGGCGCTGCGGATCTGAGCGATTTCCCTGGCGTGAGCCGCGCGGAGTTGGGCAATGGCTGCGCCGAGATTGCGGGCACGCTGCGCCTGCTCTTCACTGACTCTGGGCGCTTCCCGGCCGAAGGCGGCTTCGAAACTCTGCTCGGCCTGTTTCAGGGCACGCATGGCGGCGCTGGTGCGAAGGTCTCTGTGAACCGGGTTATCGATCCCCGGCCTTCGGTTCAGCCTGGCAGCGGGTCGCTGCGACAGGACGCGAATGTCGCCCGCAGCGGAACCGCATTGAGAGGAGCTTGCACTGGACGTTCCCGGCTTGTGGGTCGTCACGAGTGCCGGGCCGGAGTGGGGTGACTTGGCTGGACGATCCTCGATCTTCGTGACGTTCTTCTCCAATGCGAGGTCGGTCATTTTCTGGGGGCGAACGGAGCGGAAGCCCAGGCTGTTGCGGGTCACGGTGCCCTGAATCTGTTGGCATATCGCTTCCACGCCGGGCTCGCGAGGCATCCACAAGCGCAGGTTGTGCCAGGGGATGGAGCATTGCCCGCGGCCGGCCAACGCTATCGGACCGGCGCCGAGGTCAGGCCCGGTGCCGCTTGACTGGGCGAGTTCGCGCACCGGCAGGTTCCAGTCCGCTTGTCCGATGCCTTGTGAGTCGAACTGAATCAGGAACAGGCAGACGGCTTCCACGGTGAGCCCGGAACCAATGGCCACATAGGCGCAGCGAGCAGTCTCGTCCTTGAAGGGGGCGATGCGCTCGCCATTGAGCAGCTGGGCGCGGAAATCATCATAGCGAAGCTCGACGATGATCCGATCACCCTCGAACAGGTAGACGGCTTCCGCCATGAGGTTGCGCTGCCGCCAGTTCATGATTGCCTCCGGTTTGGTGCGAAACTGCGACCGCTTGCGCTCATGCTCAACGGCAGCTGTTCGGCTGCAAGAGGCGAGTCGCGTCAATATGAAGAAAGTGTATGGTCAATGGCGGGTTCGAAACGCGGCGCGCGTTCACGTTCAGTTTGTGATGGAGTTGGCGGGATCGGAAGTCGGAAGAAAAAGGGACTGCCGGGACTGGCAAGGTAAGAAGACGCGTGGAGGTGTCACATCTCCACGCCGTCATCGAATTCGTCGGGATCGAAAGGTTCGTTCAACGGTTCGAACAGGTCTTCGTAGTCCATGTTGCTCACTCTTGGCTATCGGGAGAGCCAATCGTCCTATGCAATCATGAACCTGTGATGAAGAGATACCGGCGACGTTAAGATCCGGTCGCTACTCGGTGAAAGCGTCGAAGGGGAAAGTGGCGGAGCGGACGGGACTCGAACCCGCGACCCCCGGCGTGACAGGCCGGTATTCTAACCAACTGAACTACCGCTCCACAGACCCTGACGTGGTGGGTGTTGCAGGGGTCGAACCTGCGACCTTCGGCTTGTAAGGCCGACGCTCTCCCAACTGAGCTAAACACCCTCCCGTGCGGGAGACGCGCATGATACTGATTGGGTGGTGGGTGTCAACGTGATGTCGGCAGGATTTTGCCATCTTGCTCTCCTCAGGGTGCCGGCTCCACGTCGAAGGCGATGCAGATCCGGCGCTGTTCGCTCCGAAAGGGCACGGTGCCGTGGTAGAAGTATGAGGGGAATAGCCACATCCGGCCGTAGGCTGGGCGTGCGTGGCGCGGTTCGGGAGTGCTCTTGAAGCCCAGCGCCGCAGTGGGTCGCCCGAACTCCAGCCAGCCCTCGGGATGGCGATGGGGGTCGTCGATCAGGGCGGGCAGCTCCAGATACAGGACGCCGCTGAGCCAGCCATTGGGATGCACGTGCGGGCGTTCATGGCCGCGGTCGTTCATCACCACTCCCCAACTGCTGAGACGGTAGCGTTTGGGGCAGAACTTGACGACCGGGTGATCGGGGTCTTCGGGCAGGGCGTCCATATAGGCGCACACGGCTTCGTGGATGCGACTCTCCAAGGCACGCATGACGGCTGGCGGATGCTCGAGCAACTCGCCGGTGTGCTGGCCGTTCTCGGTGGACAGAATGCCGCCGCGCAGCGTCGAGTGGCTACTGACGTACTCGGCCAGAGCGCTGTTGAAGGCCTCGAGGTCGGCGTAGCCTGCCGGGGCGTCGAAGTCATGCCCCACGAGATAGCGCTCGAAGTCCAGCAGCCAGCCGGCCTCCTCGTCGCGTCTGGCATCGCGAAGCGCGTGCACTCGGTAGGCCAAGGCCAGATAGTCGCGCCCGCGGGCCGCTTCGCAGGCCGCGAAGGTCTCGACGGCGGCTTCCGCCTGGCCCGCACGCAGCTGCAGGTCACCGAGGTTGTAGTAGGGGTCCGGATAGGTCGGTTGCAGGGCGATCGCCCGTTGGTAGGCTGCCGACGCCTGCTCGGGACGCGAGGCGCCGGCCAAGGCCGCACCGAGGTTCATGTAATGGCCTGGATTGCTGCCATCGGCGCCGACCGCTCTCTGCAAGAGGTGAATGGCGCGCTGATGGCGACCGGCGCGGCTCTCGATCATGGCGAGGCTGCTCAGGGCATCGGCGTGGTCGGGGGATACCTTGAGCACGGCCTGATAGGCCTTCGCCGCCGCGCGCAGTCGCCCGGCATGGTGATGGGCGACTGCGTTGCGCATGAG
>JAWLGG010000471.1:0-3004 GCA_041685155.1 Chromatocurvus sp. | reverse complement strand
ACACAGCGTTTCCAGATCGCGGTCATTGACGTCGCCGATAAACGCCAGCGTGACATGAAAGTTCGCTGGCGGAACAGGCCTGCCCGCGGCAAGTCCAAAGCGATCTCGCCAGTCGGCAATGGATTGACGGGCCCCAGGCCCCGGCTCAATGCCAAAGAAAACGCGCATGATGGTAATCCCTGTGTCCCGTCAGATCCGGTTTACGCCTGACCTTGCCTGTGTACCCGTTTTTTGCAGGCCCGGGAGGCGTTTCCCGAACAGCGATAACGGTGCACGTGACGCTCCCGGGCTTATTGCGGCTGATAAACTGTACAGGTAGCGTGGCCCACCAGCCATGAGCCTTGCAACATCCCTGAGAAGAGGAACAACGACTTGCTGATGCCTGCCGAAAACTTTGCCGCCCGCTTCAGTCACCGTATGACGGCGTTTGCCGACAAGGAAGACGGCGTCTGGGCGGTTCACGATACCGCCTGCGAGCGACACGCGCAGGGTGAGAACATCTATCTGCTGTCGATCGGTGATCCGGACCTGCCCACGCTGCCTTCCACGATTGAAGCCACCATCGATAGTCTGCGCGATGGGCGTACGCACTACGCGCCCGGGCGCGGTGAACTGCGGCTGCGGCGCGTGATTGCTGACATCGAGGCGCGCGCTTCGGGCCGCGCCTGTGACCCCGACGAGATCATCATTTTCCCCGGTGCCACCAACGCTATCTACTCCACGCTGGCCTGTATCACTGATCCCGGCGATGCCGTTGTGGTTGCCGAACCCATGTATGTCGGCTACGACGGCCTTTTCAAGGCACTGGGTATTTCGAAATCCGTCGTCCCGCTGGACGCAAACGCGGGTTTTCGTCTCAACCCGGAAGCGATAAAGGGGGCAGTCACCCCAGGCACCCGCGCCGTCCTGCTAAATACGCCCGGGAATCCCGCGGGCAACATGATTGACCCGGAGAGTCTCTCATCGCTTGCGGCCTGGTGTCGGGAAAACGGGCTCTGGCTGGTATGTGACGAGGTGTACTCGATGATCACCTTTGAGCACCGACATGTGTCGCTGCGGCGTGCGGCAGCGGCGCTTGACAACGTTGTGGTGATTGACAGTCTTTCCAAGTCACACGCCATGACTGGCTGGCGGCTCGGCTGGACCGTATCCAGTCTCGACATGGCGGAACGCCTGCTGGCGTTCACCAGCGCCACGGTGTTCGGATGCTGTCAGTTTGTCCAGGATGCCGCGGCGTTTGCCCTGACCAATGACGAGGCCTACATTGCCGACGTTCGAGAGGAATACCGCAAGCGTCGCGACTATCTCTGCGGACGCATAGATGCCATGGAAGGACTGAGCTGCGTCACTCCACAGGCTGGTATGTTCGTGATGATGGATGTGTCGGGCAGTGGCCGCGATGGCGGGATGTTTGCTCGCGAGCTTCTCGACCGTCATGACGTTTCCGTGCTCCCCGGTGCCGGCTTCGGGCCGGGCTGTGGTCAATTCGTGCGTGTGTCGCTGTGTCAGCCGGTCGAGGTGCTGGCGCCGGCACTGGACCGTATTGCGCACTACATAAATGAATGCAGGAGCGCAGAAAACGATGATCAAGCTGGTGGGGGCGGTGGAAAGATATCCTGATATGACCCGGGAAGCCTCTTACGCACAAGTGGCAGAGTCACGCTGCGACGGTGCGAGGGATTGCCGCGAGTGCCACCGCTAAGAGGGTCCGGCGATGTTGCTGCCGCTATCAGTCCGCGGGCTCGTCAAAGCTGTCGGCAAGCCGGTGGTTGACATCGCGATGGCCGGCTTCGTCCTGCCTGACGACGATCACGACATCGCGAAGAGTCGCATCTTCCGGCAGTTGCCAGTAGTCAATGGCGATGTGCGGTGCAGGGATATTCTCAAGACGGCCACTGTCTATTTCACGCAGGTACTCGCTATAACTGAAGACAGCTTCTTCTTCGAAGTAGCCAACCAGCCGATGCGCCGTGCGGGCCGAGATGATATAAAGCAGCAGGAAGCTGGTGAAAAAGATTCCCTGCGCTCCGAGGATGATCATGCGCTCAAACCAGCTGGGCCGCGCAATCTCGATGAACGTCATCAGGTGCATGCGCTCGTTCTCGGCCTCGGACAAAAGCGTGTGTATCCACTCGCGGTCGTCTTCCAGACGGCGCAGGGAGCGCATGTGACGCATCATGCCGCCAACCATGCCAGGCACCGCAGCGACCGTTTCCAGTACTACCGCTCTATGGCCGTAACGCTTTGCAAAAAAACTGTCGGCAAAGAAACGTAGCATTCGGGTGAGCGAAAAGGCGACCCTGTCCGAAAAGCCGTTCGGCTTGTGGTGATCGTTGAGGGGATCTTCACGAAAAATCTGTGCTTGTGTCATGCAGGCTTTGACAGTGAATCCGTGCTTTTTATCCGTGATCCGGAAAAGCAGGCCTCAAGCCGCGGGCTTCAGCTTTTGTCGTTGTCAGGGCTATGGTCGGTGTTGTGTTTTGCGGCTCGCTCCGACCACGTCAGCAGCACCGCCGCCACGCCGAGAATCAAGGCCGCGGCTGCCTCATACAGTATGGACACGGGATCCATGTCCTTGCTCTGCAGCACGATCAGTCGGGAGATCGCGGTGATGGCGATCAGCAGGGGATAGACCACAGGAATACGCCGACTGGTGTAGAACACGCTGGCCATGGAAATGACCTCGGTGTAGAGAAACAGCAGCAGAATATCGGCAATCACGATGGTCTGGCGATCCCAGATATTGAAAACCTCCAGGCCGACGGCGCCAACGGTGAGTATCACGATCAGAATGATGATCGCGCGTTCAATGAAGTCGATCGTGGAGCCTACGAGCATTGTCGCTGTCCGGTGACGTGCGTTGACATCTTGGAGACGGTACGTTTTCGCGAGGGCAGAAGCAAGCTGGGGGCTGGCTGGAACGTGGGGTGGGTATGTCATGCCGCGGCGGGGTAGTGCAGCATTGTTTCTGTAATTTCAGGAGGGCTTGAAGAGCTGAGTCACC
>JAWLGG010000470.1:0-3006 GCA_041685155.1 Chromatocurvus sp. | reverse complement strand
CCGGCGCCGGTCGTGATTGTCGAGGGCATCCTGCTGCTCAGCGATCCCGGCCTGCGCGCCGAATTCGATATCAAGTTCTTCGTCGACACGCCGCTGGATATCTGTCTGCTGCGCCGAATTGCCCGCGACATGCAGGACCGGGGGCGCACGCTGGAGTCCATTACCGAGCAGTACGAAAACACCGTGCGCCCCATGTACTACGAGTTCATCCAGAACACGGCCCGCCATGCGGACATGGTCATTACCGGGGGCGGTCGCAACGCGGTGGCGCTGGATGTGGTGGGCAGTATGGTGCTGGGCCTGCTGCGCGAATCCCCGACAGTGGATACCAGGGCGTGACCACCGCGCTTAGCTTCGCCTGCATCGTTGTTCTGCTGGGAATTGCCTATGCCGCATCCGCTCACCGCAGCGCCGTCAACTGGCGCACGGTGGGCGGTGCACTGGGTCTGCAGGTCGCCATCGCCGGTATTGTGCTTTATGTGCCTGTCGGGCGGGCGGGACTGGAATGGCTGTCCGGCCGTGTCTCGGGTGTACTGGGCTATGCCCAGTCGGGAATCGATTTTCTTTTCGGTGACATTGGCCGCTTCGAGATAGGCTTCGTGTTCGCCTTTCATGTGCTGCCGGTGATTATCTTCTTTTCCTCCCTGGTGGCCGTTCTCTACTACATTGGCATCATGGGCTGGCTGATCCGCGTGATCGGCGGTGCGCTGCGCTGGCTGCTGGGCACTGGCCGCGCCGAATCCCTGTCGGCGACGGCAAATATCTTTGTCAGTCAGACGGAAGCACCGCTGGTTATCAAGCCTTACCTGCCGAGCATGACGCGCTCGGAGCTGTTCGCGGTCATGGTGGGCGGCATGGCAACGGTCGCCGGCTCGGTGCTGGCTGGCTACGTGGCCCTGGGTGTCGAGATGAAATATCTGCTTGCCGCCAGTTTCATGGCAGCGCCCGGTGGCCTGCTGATGGCGAAACTGCTGCTGCCGGAAACGGAGTCACTGACGGTGTCTGATGCTGCCACGGGCATTGCGGACGAGCCGCACGTCAACGTCTTCGATGCCGCCGCTGCCGGTGCCGGCAATGGGCTGGCACTGGCCGTGAATATCGGCGCGATGCTGCTGGCGTTTATCGGCCTGATTGCTCTGCTCAACGGCATTCTGGGTTGGATGGGGGGCGCGGTGGGTGTCGAGTCGCTGTCTCTGGAGCTATTGCTCGGGACCCTGTTCCGGCCGCTGGCGTTCATGCTCGGTGTGCCCTGGGGTGAGGCCTCGGTGGCGGGCAACCTGATTGGGCAGAAGCTGGTGCTGAACGAGTTTGTCGCTTTCACCGCCTTCTACGAGGATCGCAGCCAGCTCAGCGAGCACAGCCAGGCGGTGGTGTCCTTTGCCCTGTGTGGTTTCGCCAATTTCTCATCGATCGCGATACTGCTGGGAGGCCTGGGTACGCTGGCGCCATCGCGCCGTAGCGAGGTCGCCGAACTGGGCCTGCGCGCGGTGTTCGCCGGCTTCATGGCCAATCTGATGAGTGCCGCTATTGCCGGGCTGTTTCTGTCGCTGGCGTGACTTTGGGCCCGGCTAAGGCGGCACTGCCCTGTCAGTGAAGACTCAGGCCTGCATTTTCGCCACGTAGGCCATGAACTCGTCGCGGTTGGCCTGCATGTCGGCATCGACTCTGGTGGCGACATCGCCCTCGCTCATCATCGCGTCCCACTCGGCGAGGCCGTCGATGGCGGCGACGATATCCATGCCGAGCTGGCCGGGGCCGACCAGCTTCGGGATCGCCAGGACATAGCGCAGGGTGACATCCGCCGTGGTCAGCGCACTGCCGCAGCAGTAGGGCGAGAACTGCGTGAGTGTGCTGATGGCGCCGATGCCGCGCTCGAGCACCCCGCGGACCTCTTCCTTGACGGCGTCCGGCGCCTGGCGGCCGCCGAGGGCAAAGGGCAGCAGGCGTCGCGCGGGCAGTTCGAGATAGAGCTCGGTGATTTTCGCCAGCTGCCGGACCTTGCCCCGCGCCTCCGGCTCAGCCGGCAGCAGCGGGGTTTCCGGATAGGCATCCTCGAGATAGTCGAGGATGACGCTGGCTTCTGAGAGCGTTGCGCCGTCGGCGGTGCGGATGGCGGGTATCTTCCCCAGCGGGCTGGCGTCCAGCAGCGCGGCGTCTCCGGGATACACCTTTTGCTCCTCGAAGGCGATGCCCTTGGCCATCAGGGCGTGCTTGACGATGTTGTAGTAGTTGGAATAAGGAAAACCGTACAGCGTGATCATGCGTTGTATCCTTGTTTAGCGGTCAGCCAATGAGTTTTTCCGGGAAGCGGGTTCAATCCTGAGCCGCCGTGTCATAGCGACGGAACCATTCCAGAATATGCAGTACCTTGCTGATCATCTGGCTTGGCCGCTTGCCAATGAAATGCGAGGCGCCGGGTAACTCTACCAGCACCGTCTCGACCTTGCGGTACTTCAGTGCATGATACAGCTGCTTGGCCTGGGAGGGGGGCGTGCGCAGATCGTCCATGCCGACCATGACCAGGGTCGGGGTGTTCACGTTGCCGACCAGGGAGATGGGCGAGAAACGCATGTAGTCTTCCTGGTGGGTCCACGGCACGCCCGGGTAGCGAACCTCGAAGTACCGGAACCAGTTGTCGGCGTTCAACAGCTTGCTGTACCAGTTCATGACCGGCTTGACCACGGCGGCCGCGCGGAAGCGGTCGGATTTGCCGATCATCCAGGCGCTCATGATGCCGCCGGCGCTGCCGCCGGTGACGTAAAGGCGATCCTCGTCAATAAAGCCCTTGTCGATGACCGCGTCGATGCCGCTCATGACGTCGTCGTAATCTTCACCGGGGTAGTTGTGGTAGAGCAGGTCCGAAAAATCCTCGCCATAGCCGGTACTGCCGCGGGGGTTGGGATAGAACACCACGTAGCCCTCCGCCGCAAACAGCTGCAGCTCGGGTGAGAATCGCTCGCCGTAATTGAGAATGGGGCCGCCGTGGTTTTCCACCAGCAGCGGGTA
>JAWLGG010000469.1:0-3006 GCA_041685155.1 Chromatocurvus sp. | reverse complement strand
GCGCGCGTGATTCCCTACCGTGGTTCCTGGCTGGACTTCGAGTTCGATCCCAAGGACATGGTCTTTGCGCGTATCGACCGCCGCCGCAAGCTGCCCGCTACCATTCTGCTGCGCGCTCTCGGATATGATTCCGAGCAGATTCTCGACATGTTCTTCGACTTCAACACCTTCACGGTGGACAAGAGCGGCGAGTACAGCATGGCGCTCATTCCGGAGCGTCTGCGCGGTGATATCGCGGCCTTCGATATCAAGGTCGGCCGCAAGGTCATCGTCGAGCAGGGTCGCAGGATTACCGCACGGCACATCCGCGAGCTGGAAAAAGCCGAGATAACGCGCCTTGAGATACCGCCGGACTACCTGCACGGCCGCGCGCTCGCCAGGAACATCGTGGACGAGGCGACCGGTGAAGTCCTTGTCGAGTGCAACACGGAGATCACCGCCGAGGTCATGGAGAAGCTGACCACGGCCAAGGTCACCACCATCGAGACGCTGTACACCAACGAGCTGGACTGTGGTCCGTACATCTCCAACACCCTGCGTGCCGACCCCACCCGCAGCGAGCTGGAGGCGCTGGTCGAGATCTACCGCATGATGCGCCCGGGCGAGCCGCCGACCAAGGAGTCGGCAGAGAACCTGTTCCAGAACCTGTTCTTCTCCACTGATCGCTACGACCTGTCCAACGTCGGTCGCATGAAGTTCAACCGCCGCCTGGGCCGTGAAGAGATCGAGGGCAGCAGCATTCTGTCCCGCGAGGACATCGTGGATGTGCTGCGCACTCTGGTGGGCATCCGCAACGGCAAGGGCATGGTCGACGATATCGATCACCTGGGTAACCGTCGCATACGCAGCGTGGGCGAGATGGCGGAGAACCAGTTCCGCGTCGGCCTCGTGCGCGTCGAGCGCGCGGTCAAGGAACGCCTGTCCATGGCCGAGAGCGAAGGCCTGATGCCTCAGGACCTGATCAACGCCAAGCCGGTCTCGGCGGCGGTCAAGGAGTTCTTCGGCTCCAGCCAGCTGTCCCAGTTCATGGACCAGAACAACCCGCTGTCGGAAGTGACCCACAAGCGTCGCGTGTCCGCACTCGGGCCGGGCGGCCTGACGCGTGAGCGTGCCGGGTTCGAGGTGCGCGACGTGCACCCGACCCATTACGGCCGGGTGTGCCCGATCGAGACGCCGGAGGGCCCGAACATCGGCCTGATCAACTCCCTGGCAGTGTACGCGCGCACGAACGACTACGGCTTCCTCGAGAGTCCGTACCGCCGCGTGGTCGACGGGCAGGTCACGGACGACATCGAGTATCTGTCTGCCATCAACGAGGCCGAGCACGTGATTGCCCAGGCCTCGGCGAGCCTGGACAAGAACAACCGCTTCGTGGACGACCTGATCACGGTGCGGCACCTGAACGAGTTCACGGTGATGCCGCCGGAGCGTGTCGACTATATGGATGTGTCACCGCAGCAGGTGGTGTCCGTGGCGGCGGCATTGATTCCCTTCCTCGAGCACGACGACGCCAACCGCGCACTCATGGGCTCCAACATGCAGCGCCAGGCGGTTCCGACCCTGCGCGCGGACAAACCGCTGGTGGGCACGGGCATGGAGCGCTTCGTGGCCGGCGATTCCGGCGTCTGCGTACTCGCCAGCCGCGATGGCGTGGTCGACTCCGTGGATGCCTCCCGCATCGTGGTGCGGGTGGATGACCAGGCCGTGGGCCCGGATGAGGCGCCGGTAGACATCTACAATCTGACCAAGTACACGCGTTCCAACCAGAACACCTGTATCAACCAGCGACCGATCGTCAACCGGGGTGACCGCGTCAACCGCGGCGATATACTTGCGGACGGTCCGTCCATTGATATGGGGGAGCTGGCCCTCGGCCAGAACATGCGCATCGCGTTCATGCCCTGGAACGGCTACAACTTCGAGGACTCCATCCTCGTGTCGGAGCGCGTGGTCAAGGAGGATCGCTTCACCACGATCCACATTCAGGAGTTGACCTGTATTGCCCGGGATACCAAGCTCGGGCCGGAGGAGGTGTCCTCGGACATCCCCAACGTGGGCGAGAGCGCGCTGTCCAAGCTGGATGAGTCCGGCATCGTGTACATCGGTGCCGAGGTCGACGCCGGCGATATCCTGGTGGGCAAGGTGACGCCCAAGGGCGAGACCCAGTTGACGCCGGAGGAGAAACTGCTGCGCGCGATTTTCGGCGAAAAGGCATCCGACGTGAAGGACACGTCCCTGCGCGTGCCTTCGAGCACCAAGGGTACAGTCATCGACGTGCAGGTGTTCACCCGCGATGGCCTGGAGAAGGATGCGCGGGCGCTGCAGATCGAGAAGCAGCAGCTCGACGAGTTCCGCAAGGACCTCAAGGAAGAATACCGCATCTTCGAGGAGGCCACCTTCGCGCGCCTGGGCAATATGCTCAAGGGGCACAAGACCGTCAGCGGCGGTGGGCTTGCCAAGGGCACTGCCCTGACCGAGAAGGTTCTCGCCGAGCTCGATCGCGATCAGCTGCTCAAGCTGAAGCTGTCCGACGCCGATCTCAACGAGGCGCTGGCCTCTGCTCAGCGCCAGCTCGATGAGCAGAACAAGCTGCTGGAAGAGCGCTTCGAGAACAAGAAGGGCAAGCTGCAGAGCGGTGACGACCTCGCGCCGGGCGTGCTCAAGATCGTCAAGGTCTACCTCGCGGTGAAGCGTCGTATCCAGCCCGGCGACAAGATGGCCGGTCGCCACGGCAACAAGGGTGTGATCTCCGTGATCATGCCGGTGGAGGACATGCCCTTCGATATCAACGGCGAACCGGTTGACGTGGTGCTCAACCCGCTCGGCGTACCGTCGCGCATGAACGTCGGCCAGATCCTCGAGACCCACCTGGGCATGGCCGCCAAGGGGCTTGGCGACCGCATCAACGAGATGCTCCAGGAGCAGCGCAAGGTGGCCGAGGTTCGCAAGTTCCTCGACAGCATCTACAACAACGGTGCGGGGCGGCCGGAGGATATTGCCGGCCTG
>JAWLGG010000468.1:0-3007 GCA_041685155.1 Chromatocurvus sp. | reverse complement strand
CCTGACCGGGTGCTTCTGGCAACCGGATCGACACCGCGCCCCCCGGACTTCATTCCGGAGGAGTACGTGGAGGCAGGGCTTGTTCCCGACGCGCGCAGCATGGCTGCGGACATGCTCGGGCGCAGCAACCGCGAGCCCGGCCGCGTGGTGCTCTTCGACCAGGACCACACCGAGATGACCTATGCCCTGGCCGAGCTGCTCACAGAGCGTTTTGAGCAGGTAACCATCGTCACGCCGCGTGAGCGAATCGCCAGCGACGTCTCCCTGATCAACCGCCAGGGCATCTACCAGCGACTGTATCAGCGCGGCGTCGAGATCGTGACCAGCTGCGAACCACAGGATCTGGACGCACTGGAGGACGCGGCGCTGGACCTGGTGAACGTTTACAGCGGCACTGTAACCCGGTTGGAAAACGTGGTGGCGGTGACCTATGCCACGTCCCGCGTGCCCAACGATGCACTCGCAAAGCCGCTGCTTGACGCCGGCATCAAAGTGACCACGATAGGCGACTGCAGGGCACCGCGCACGGTTCTCGCCGCGACGCGCGAAGGATACGAGATCGCGTCTGCACTGTGATTGCCTCCCTGTTTGGGATGTCCGCCCATTTGATATATAGTTATATCAATAGTATTTAAACTCGACGCCCCCCGGGGATGCGTCACCAGCGGCCGCGGGGACCGGAACACGATGAATCCACAGGAACTGCTCACACTTCTCCATATTCTTCTGTTTGCCTACTGGCTGGGCGGTGACATCGGCGTGTTCTATTCGAGCGGCCTGGTCGTGGACGACCGCCTGAGCCGGGACTCGCGACTCACCGCCGCTCGCATCATGCTCGGTGTCGACCTGGTGCCGCGTATCTGCATGAGCCTGATGCTCACCGTCGGCGGACTCCTCAGCGCGAGCCTCGGCATACAGCACCCACCCTGGCAGATGGCCGGGATCGTGCTGCTCGGGCCGTTCTGGCTCGGTATGGTACTGGTGCTGCACTTCCGTCATCACGCCGCGTTCATTCCCCTGCTGACACGGTTTGATTTCTATTTCCGCTGGGCAATGATCGCGATCCTGCTGGCATCCAGCGGCTACGCACTGACGCAGGAGCGCCTCGCGGATGCACCGTGGTTGATCGCCAAACTGGTCGGCTTCGCCTTCCTCATTTTCTGCGGTCTCATGATCCGGATACGCCTGAAGGGATTCATCGACGCCTACGTCAAGCTGATGCAGGGTACCGAGACGGACGAGGACAACCGCCGCATGTCCGCGAGCCTGTCCCGCGTCCGACCCTGGGTCGTCAGCATCTGGATTGTGCTGGTCTTCGAGGCCTGGCTGGGAATCGCCAAACCGGGCGCCGCTGCGTTACCCTCTGCCCAGGCGGTCTCAGTCGAAGCCCAGTGAGCCCGGATTGACCCGCCCCTGTGGGTCCAGCGCCCGCTTGATTGCGCTCACCAGCTGCCAGGCTTCGTCAGACAGGCCCTCCCGGTAGCGGTATGACTTGCCGATCTGCAGGTGTGAGGCACCGAGTTCGCTGAACAGTTCAAGCATCTCACCCCGTATCGCCATCACCGCGGCGCGGGCCTGGGGGTTCGCCGGGAAGCGCTTGAGCCGGGCGAGGTGCCCCGGCTCAACCGATGCCTCATGGATGGCGTCGATTTCATCCGGCCAGAAAAACACGGGCTCGAGCAGGAAGCAGTTAGTCGACACCGTCGCGAACAGGTAGCCCGTGCCGATATCGTACTCTGCGCAGGCGTCGGCGTGGCGCTCAAGCAGGCTCTGCACCGCGTCAAACGCCGACTGGATGCGCGAGTGCGGAAACAGGCCGTGCACCGGCAACCAGCGTTCGCCCTCGGGTCCGAGCATACTGTTCAGCGGGCCGAAGGGATTGCTGCGGGTGATTCTGGGTATGCTGTTCTCGATTTCCCGGGCCGAGTGAGCCGCGCACAGCCTGCGCACCTCGGCCGCCCGCGCGGCGGCAGCGGGGGCGTTGCGGTCCTCTACCACCACCTGCACGGAGTAGGCGACATCGGCCATATAGCGGCGTCCTGCAAGGGCGACCTTTGCACCCGCCTGCACCCCCCGCAAGACCGAGCCGGACGATTTCACAACCCCCGCAAGCGCCTTCACATCGGCGCGCAGACTCTGCCGTTTCATGCGCTGGACCTGCAGAAAGGGATCGAAGCCGAAGCACTCGCTGGCCAGGTTGTGCCGGGAGATGTCGCTCATCGCGGCAATGGCCGCCTCTGCCCCGGCAAAATCGAAGGCGAGATACTCCCGCGCCGGCAGCGTGGGTATGAGACGCAGTGTTGCGCGGGACTTGAAGCCCAGGGCCCCGGTATCGCCGGTGAAGACGCCGGTCAGGTCGGGGCCGAAGTGACGGAAGAAGGGACTGGCGTTGACCTGTGACGCCGAACCCGTGTCGACAATGCTGCCGTCGGCCAGCACCACCTCGAGGCTCAGTACTGAATCGGCGGCGGTACCGTGCTGTCCTGAACCCCAGAAAACCGAATTCTGCGACAGGCCGCCGCCGATCGTGGCCTTGAGGCCGGAGAGCGTGCCCCAGTAAGGGGTGCGCAGCCCCTTCGCCTCCAGCGCCGCATGCAGCGTGGCCCAGGTGCAGCCGCACTCGACCGTCACCGTCATGTCCTGCTCGTTGATCTCCACAATGCGGGCCATGCGCGACATGTCCACGATGACCGCATTGTCGCCGGAGGGGACGTAGCCTCGCGTATAGGACATGCCGCCCCCCCGGGGAATCACGTCGCAGCCCAGGGCGACAGCGGTTTTCACCACGGCAGACAGCTCCCGGGTGGTCCCCGGCTGTACGACGGCGACCGCGGGTAAGCCGGTGGTCGATACATCCTGCGCATAGAAATGGCAGGCCTTTGCATCGGTCAGCACATGATCAGGCCCGACGCAGTCACCGAGGCGCTGTCGCAGTCCGTCATCAGTCCGGTGTGCCTGGTTCATGGCGATCTTCCTCGTCGGTTGTGACGGCCATCCGGTCAGCCGG
>JAWLGG010000467.1:0-3015 GCA_041685155.1 Chromatocurvus sp. | reverse complement strand
CTCGATGTAGGGGATCAGCTCGTGGGTGATGGCGTCGCCATACGGCCCCATGTTGGCCGAATTCACGGCGTAGGAATCATCGAAATACGGCGTGGGATGCTGGATCTTCACGATCAGCATGCGCGGGAAGTCCGGCCCGGTCCATTCCCGGTAGAACTCCCAGGCGTGCTCCTGCACGACGCGGTTGTAGCAGGGCATGTCGAAGCGCTCGCTGTATTCGCATTCCAGGTCCGGGTCCGGCGGCGTTTCTCGAAAGCCGCCGAAGTCCCTGGGAAAGTGCCCGTGGAAGACGGCCAGCGGATAGCGCGCTTCCGGATGCTCGTCAAACCCCTCGGGCAGCAGTACATGGGCGCCCAGGTAGGTCGGCCGCCCCCAAAACTCAGAGAGCAGCTCGCTTTTCATACGAATGTGTTTCACATAGCGGGTGTCCTCCGGCGGGTCAATCGACGGAATCTCTCGATCCAGCACCAGTCGCACCGGGTCCTGCCGCTCCGGGCCCAGCTCCACCCACAGCGGCTGCGAATACAGGTTGCCCGGCTTGCGTTCGAGCTGCTGACCCTCGCCCCTGTCCGGCGGCAGGAGCAGCTCCCGGCCATCTCCCAGCGTGAACAGCTCGTAGCGGTTGAGGAGCGCCTGCACCCGGTAGCGACCGGCAGGCAGCTCGGCCAGGGATCGCAGGGGATAGCCCGCCGCGCTTGCATCCACGGTAGCGGGCTCGCCCGTCTGCCAGCTGTCGACATCCACGCCGAAGACCAACTGGGACTCCGGGCCGTTGGAGACCTGGAAGCGCGGCTCCTCGCCCTCGTTGCTGGAGATGAACAGCAGCAGGCGGCCGTCCAGGGGCTTGCCCGTCCAGGTCGCGGGCAGCGAGACCTGAAAGGTGGCGTCAAACCCCGGGGATGCGGCGGCCGCCAGATCAGCGGCCGCAGGCTGCCCCGCGAGACTTAGCGTACCGAGAACGCAACAGCGCAGGCCCTGGCGGATGATCTGGAAAAGCGTCGTCATTGACAAGGGTCCGGGCCATAGAGAGCGGGCCGCGAAGTATAAGTCGGCACTCTTCGCATGACCAATTCCGGACGGGGCGCACCGCATTTGCATTTGTCTCGCGACTGGCGTTTGATCGTATCTGGACATCCCGACAACCACAGCGCCGTTTTTACGGCAAAGGAGTTCGACATGGTCCAACGACTCATCACCAGTATCGCCCTCCTGATAGCCTGCGCCGCCCCGCTGGTCAGCGCAGGCATTTCCGACGACCAGCGCGAACGCCTCGAAACCGTCCTCGCCGACCAGCCCGACGAACACAAGGCCCGCCAGTCCAGCCGCAACCCCGCCGACACCCTGGCCTTTTTCGGCATCACGCCCGGCATGACCGTCGTTGAGGTCCTCCCCGGAGGCGGCTGGTATTCGCGGGTGCTGAGCGCCTACCTCGGCGACGAGGGCACCCTGATCGGTGCCGACTACCCACTGGATCTCTGGCCCGCCATCGGTTACGACGGTGAGGAGTTCCTTGCGAAGCGGCGCACGTGGCCCGAGACATGGCCAGAGCAGGCCGGCGAGTGGCAGGGTGATGACGGCGCGCATCTCATCGGGCAGCGTATCGGCTCCATTGATGCGGCGCACGACGGCACGGCGGACGCGGTACTGTTCATCCGCGCACTGCATCATCTGAATCGCGTCGAGAACCGGGGCGGGTTCCGCTCCGCCGCCCTCTCGGACACCTGGTCCGTGCTCAAACCGGGCGGCGTGGTCGGCGTCGTGCAACACATGGCACCTCCGGGATGGTCCGATGCCTGGGCGGATGGTTCACGCGGCTACATGAACCACGACGCCGTCATCCGTCACTTCGAAAGCATTGGCTTTGAACTGGTCGAGGAGAGCGACGTCAACCGCAACCCGAAGGACGAGCCGGGCATGGAAGACATCGTCTGGCGCCTCCCGCCCAACCTGCAGACGAGCCGGGACGACCCGGAGCTGCGTTCACGCTACGAGGCGGTCGGCGAATCGAACCGCATGACGCTTCTGTTCCGCAAACCCGAAAGCAGCTGACAGACTGCGCGCGCGCGGGCGCGCCGTCCTCCTCAGGACAGCCGCGCCCGCCGCACGGCCGCGGCCAGTTGATCCAGCAGCGGCAGCGTGTCCTCCAGTGACAGGCAGGCATCCGTGATGCTCTGTCCGTAGCGCAGGACCCCCAGCGCCGCCGCAGCCTGGTTGCCGCCGACGAGGTGGCTCTCGAGCATCAGGCCGCGCAACGAGGGCTGGCCCTGTTCAATCTGGTCACAGAGGTCCGCGATGACCTGGGCCTGGCGTTGCGGGTCCTTGCTGCTGTTACCGTGACTGCAGTCGACGATCAGCGAAGGCTCGAGCCCGGCCCCGGCCAGCGTTGCCGCCGCGCTGCGCACCGCATCGGCATGATAGTTGGGCCCGCTGCGGCGGCCCCCGCGCAGAATGAGATAGCCGTGGGGATTGCCGGTGGACTGCAGAATTGCCGGCGTGCCCTCCTTGGTCAACGAGGGGAACCAGTGGCTGTGCGCGGCGCTGCGAATCGCGTCCACCGCCACATCGATATCGCCCGTCGTACCGTTCTTGAAGCCGACCGGCATGGACAGGCCAGACGCCAGCTCGCGATGCACCTGGCTTTCCACCGTGCGCGCGCCGATGGCACCGAAGCTCACCAGGTCGGCATAGTACTGGCCAAAGGTCGTGTCGAGAAATTCGCTGGCGGCCGGCAGTTCCAGGGCGGCGACATCGAGCAGCAGCTTGCGCGCCTGTCGCAGGCCCTTGTTGATGTGGTAGCTGCCATCGAGATCGGGGTCGTTGATCAGGCCCTTCCAGCCGATAACGGATCGCGGCTTCTCGAAGTACACGCGAAGCACCGGCAGCAGCGCATCGGAGAGTGAGGCACAGTGATCCCGGAGGCGTTCGGCAAATTCCAGCAGCGCCGCAGGGTCGTGCACGGAGCAGGGGCCGACAATCACCAGCAGGCGCGGGTCGCGCTGGGTCATCACGTCCTCG
>JAWLGG010000466.1:2586-3018 GCA_041685155.1 Chromatocurvus sp. | reverse complement strand
GCAGCCCGCTGCCTGCTGCGCTACGGCGCCAAAGCCTGCACCGATGTCACCGGTTTTGGCCTGCTGGGCCACCTGGTGGAGATGACCCGGCCATCGGGGGTCGATGCCGAACTCGATCTCGCCGCACTGCCGGTGCTCGACGGCGCGGAGGAGACAGCGGCCAGCGGCATGCTGAGTTCATTGCAGCCGGCCAACGTGCGCCTGCGGCGGGCGCTGCGCAATCAGGAAGGCATGACCGATCATCCGCGCTACCCGCTGCTGTTCGACCCGCAGACCGCCGGCGGCCTGCTGGCCAGTGTGCCGGCGGCCAATGCCGAGGCCTGCGTGGCGGCGTTGAAGGCGCTCGGCTACGATCACACCGCCATCATCGGGCGGGTGCTACCGCAGGGCGAGCCTTTGGGGTCAGGTCCGGGACCTGGTCCCGGACCTGAC
>JAWLGG010000466.1:0-2576 GCA_041685155.1 Chromatocurvus sp. | reverse complement strand
GGTCCGTCCGGGCCCGGGGCCCGGTACCTGACCCCACCACCACTATCGGGAGTCCGAGCGCTCCACCTGCCGGGTGATCAACCAGTAGGTAATGCCCAGCGACAGCACCACAGCTGCCGTGCCGTAGACGTACTCCGGCGTGATCTGCTCAAAGTCGAAAATGATGACCTTGCGCGCGATCGCCATCAGCGCCGTCGCAATCACCAGGCGCACCGGGATCACGTTTGTACTCAGGTACATCCGGATATTGATGAAGATCTCGATGGCAATCAGCACCGCCAGGAAGGCGCCGAAGGTGGCGAGGATGTCGTTGATCTTGAGCAGCATGAACGGCGGTTCTGTGAGGCGCTGGTAAAGTACGTAGATAACGTCGCCGATACCCCAGACGATGACCCCGACCATCAGCACGGCCAGCACCTTGACCGCTATCCGGATGATCTTGTGCAGAAAACGTATGGTGGGATCCTCGTGCTGCAGGTGCAGATCGTGTCCCGGTTCGTGTTCCTGGATGTGCCGTTGCTCCGGATCCATTGTCGGCCTCGCGTGACGTCTATGAGTTGCCCACGGCATTGAAGCAAGCTGCGCGATCCCAGGCAATGCCAACCCGGGTGTGACGGCAGCCCGCCGTTTGCGCTAGCATAACGCCATGAACGATGCTGTTATTACCGGTGCCAATCGCGGCATTGGACTGGAACTGAGTCGTCAACTCGCGGATAGCGGGTGGAGCGTCACGGCTGTCTGCCGGCGGCCATCCGCAGAGCTGCAGGCGCTTCGGGTACGGATTATCGACGGCATCGATATTACTGACACCGGCTCGCTGAGCCGACTGGCATCAGACCTCGCGCCGGACTCTACGGACCTCCTGATCAATAACGCCGGCGTCTTGCAGAACGTGTCCCTCGACACCCTTGACCCGGCCGCCATTCGTCGGCAGTTCGAGGTCAATGCGCTGGGCCCGCTGCTCGTGACCCACGCCCTGCTCCCGACACTGCGCAACAATGCAAAGCTCGCCCTGATCAGCAGCCGCATGGGCTCCATCGCCGACAACGATAGCGGCGGCAGCTATGGCTACCGCATGTCCAAGGCCGCGTTGAACGCCGCGGGAAAATCCCTGGCCCACGATCTGGCGGGGCGCGGAATCAGCGTCGCGGTGCTGCACCCGGGCTATGTCCGCACCGACATGACCGGCCACCGTGGCCTGATCGACGTAAATGAGGCGGCGGCAGGGCTGCTCGACCGCATCGACGCGCTGTCGCTGGATAACTCGGGGACGTTCTGGCACAGCAACGGCGAAGTCCTTCCCTGGTAGACTGTGCCGCGATACCGCAGCGCGCCACACGAAAGGCAGTTTGCTAGACTTGTCCGTTCCGCTGTCTGAGCAGGCCCAGTCATGACTACTATCGGCACCCCCCTGAGCCCCCACGCTACCCGGATCATGCTGCTAGGCAGCGGCGAACTGGGCAAGGAAGTCGCCATCGAGCTGATGCGCCTGGGCTGCGAGGTGATCGCGGTGGACCGCTACGCCAATGCGCCCGCGATGCAGGTCGCCCACCGCAGCCACGTAGTCAACATGCTGGACGGTCCGGCGCTGCGCGAACTGATCGAGCAGGAAAAACCGCGGCTGATCGTGCCGGAAATCGAGGCCATCGCCACCGATGAACTGGCGCAGCTGGAGTCCGAGGGCTGGCGGGTTGTGCCGTCGGCGCGTGCGGCGCAGCTGACCATGAATCGCGAGGGCATACGGCGGCTCGCCGCCGAAGACCTGGGCCTGCCGACGTCGCCGTACCGCTTTGCCGCGACGCGCGATGAGTACCTGTCCGCGGTAGAGGCCGTGGGCATGCCCTGCGTGGTCAAGCCGATCATGTCCTCGTCAGGCAAGGGCCAGAGTACGGTGCACTCGACGGACGACATCGACCGCGCGTGGGACTATGCGCAGTCGGGAAGCCGGTCCGGTGCGGGCAAGGTGATCGTCGAGGGCTTTGTCGACTTCGACTACGAGATCACACTGCTCACGGTGCGTCATCGCGACGGTACCAGCTTCTGCGAGCCCATCGGCCATCGCCAGGAGCGGGGCGACTACCGGGAATCCTGGCAGCCCCAGGCGATGAGCGAGGCGGCGCTGGCCCGGGCGCAGGAGGTCGCCTCTGCAGTTACCGGCGCACTCGGCGGCCACGGGATTTTCGGTGTGGAGCTGTTCGTGCGCGGCGACGAGGTGTATTTCAGTGAGGTATCACCGCGGCCCCACGACACCGGCCTGGTGACGCTGGTATCCCAGAACCTGTCCGAGTTCGCGCTGCACGCACGCGCCATTCTCGACCTCCCTGTTCCCGCAATCCGCCAGCGCGGGCCAGCGGCGTCCGCCGTGCTGCTGGTGGAGGGCGACTCCGCCGACCTCCGCTACGCCAATCTGCAAGCCGCGCTGGAAGAGCCCGATACCGACCTGCGCCTGTTCGGCAAGCCCGAGGTGCGCGGCGAGCGACGCATGGGCGTAGCCCTGGCACTGGGGGCCAGCACGGACCAGGCGGTGGTCCGGGCGCTGCGGGTGGTGGAGAAGATCAGAGTGAGCCTCTAGTGGG
>JAWLGG010000038.1:0-12565 GCA_041685155.1 Chromatocurvus sp. | reverse complement strand
CATCGGCGGCCAGGACGGCCGCCGCTGAGCCGCCACGGATGGCTTCACGGCGAGTCGCGCAAGCCGCTACGCCTGAGACACGCCGGCCTACGAAGCTCAAGCAGACCCCGTGGCTCACCGACCTACGAAGCTCCAACCCCATCGCCTCACGGTCGCTGCATATAGGCAATCAGCGTATCCCCACCGGCGTAATCCCGCGCACTCATCAGCGAATCGAGGAACAGATAGAACAGCTCCGCCTGCGAGCTCACCTCGAGCTTGGCGTAGGCGTGCTTGCGGTGCAGCTTCACGGTCTCCACCGAGATACCGAGGCGGTCGGCGATGGTCCTGGTGCTGTGGCCGTGCAGGACGAGGTTGATGACCTGGGATTCGCGTTCCGTGAGCAGGCTGGAGCCGAAGTCTGACAGCGCTACGTGCAGCTGGTCGCGAAGGTCCTCGCCGATGGCGCGCTTGGCGTTGCCCGCCCAGTGTTGCTGGCAGAGCTGCGCGACGACTGGGGCTATCGCCCGCAGCAGGTCTACCTGCCGCTTGCTGAAGCGCTGGCGCGGCTGCACGCGGCCGAGGGCGATGTTCACGAAGCCGGCGTCGGGCAGCGGGATGATGTAGCCGCATTCATCGTGGTAGCCGCAATTGCGGTACCAGTTCCGGTAATACTCGCTGTCGCGGAAACCGGCGGGCGTGAGTTCGGCGATGCGAAACAGGCCCTGCCGTCCGTCGCGGCCCGCGATGTAGTAGGGGTCGAGCAGGAACATACCCTGTACGAAGCGATCCAGCGTGCTGGCGCCTGTCTCTTCGGGCACTTCGCAGTATTCCACCAGGGGCAGGCCGCCCGCCGGATAGAGAATGATGCTGGCATCCTCTATTGGCAGCAGCGTGCGCAGCAGGCCGATCAGGTCGCCGGCAAAGGCATCGCGGCCGACCCGTGGCATGAGTGCGGCGAGTGCCGCGCTGTAGTGTTCCAGGGTCTCTGTGCTGGACATGCCTGCTCGCCGGCCGGGAAAACCCTGATCATAGCCCGAACCACGCCGCCCCTGAAACGCGCGACTGTGACGTCGTCCGCAGATCGTCCGCTGCCGTATACTGAATTCAGTCACGCCGACAGGAAGCCAGCCACATGCCGTACAGAGCCCTCGGGGCCGATGCCCGCGAGCATGATGAACGCCCTCGCCGGGTGCTGCGCTGATGCGCCGTCTCCTGCTCTGGTTCCTGGGGGGCACCCTGCTGGTGCTTTCCGCCCTCGCATTGCTCCTGGCCTTCGGCCTGCAGCCGGACCCGTTTCCCGAAAGCAGCGACAGTGCCGCCCGGCTGGCGCCGGGCAGTCTGCCGGTGGCCAGCGCCGAGGTCGACCTGGTCGACCGGCAGCGACCGACGCCGGCCAATCGCGACTATCCCGGCGCCCCGGGGCGCCAGCTCAGGGGCACCGTCTGGTATCCGGACAGCGGTGGCCCCTACCCGCTCATTGTGCACAGCCACGGTTTCACGTCGAACCACCGCAACATCGCCTACCTGGCGCGCTACCTGGCCAGCCACGGTTACGTCGTGGTCGCGGTGGATCATCCGCTGACGCATATGTTCGCCCCCGGCGACCCCAACGCGCGCGACGTGGTCAATCAGCCTGGGGATGTGAGTTTCCTTATCGATACCCTGACCCTCGCGCCGGAGAGCGTTGCCCCGGCGCTCGCGGGCAGGGTCGACGGCGACCGCATCGGCGTGATGGGCATATCGCTTGGCGGGCTCACCGCCACCCTGACGGGCTACCACCCGCAGCTTTCGGATGCGCGCGTGGGGGCGGTGCTGTCCATTGCCGGTCCTACCGCATTCTTCAAACCCGAATTCTTCCGGCTACGCTCGCCGGCGTTTCTCATGCTGGCCGGCGCGGCCGACGCACTTGTGCCCTGGGCGTCGAATGCCCGGCCCGTGCCCGAAAAGGTTCCGGGTGGGCAGCTGCTGACGCTCGCCGGGGGATCGCACACGGGCTTCTCGCACGGCACGTTGCTGCTGCGCTGGATGCGCAATACCGATGCCGTGGGCTGCTGGTCCGTGCAGCGCAACCTCGACCTCGAGGACGACACGGACTGGTCTTCACTGCTTGGCGGTTCCGATATCGGCGTGGACGACAGCGCGGAGCTGGATATCTGTCGCGCCGAGAGGCTGCCCGACACGATGCATGTGCTGCGCCAGCACATGATTGCAAAAGTTGCCGTGGGCGCCTTTTTCGACAGCGTGCTGCAGGCAGACCCCGGTCTGCGCCGCGAGGCGGGCCGCTACCTGCGCGAGATACTGCCGCGGGAGTTGCCCGAGGTCAGCTACCTGGCGGACTGATCGCCGTCCTGGATGATGGTCACCGGGTGCACCTCCGAGCGGCGCTCTCGGGGGTTGAGGGTGCGCACGTCGTCGGCCAGGGCTGCCAGCCTGGCCTGGCGGTTCTCGGGCGAGGGGTGAGTGCTGAGGAAATCGGCGGGTCGCGGTCCGCCCAGTGCACCCATTTTCTCCCACAGCGTCACGGCGGCGTCCGGCGAGTAGCCTGCGCGGGTGGCGAGCTCAATGCCGATCTCGTCGGCCTCGGACTCCGCGGTGCGGCTGTTGGGCAGTTCCAGCGCCAGCTTCGCCGCCAGCATGGCGCCGGTGGTGGTGATCTCGGGGGTCTGTGAGGTGGCGCCGACCACGGCGATGCCGAGATTGGTGGCAATGGCGCGGGACATCCGCTCCGCCGTGTGGTTGGCCAGGGCGTGGGCGATTTCGTGGCCCATGATGTGTGCGAACTCGGCATCGGTCAGCTTGAGCTTCTCGAACAGTCCGGTGTAGACCGCCATGCGTCCGCCGGCCATGGCCCAGGCGTTGACGGTTTCCGTATCATCGATCAGTGCCACGCTCCACTCCCAGTCCCGGGTCTTTGGATACCCCTTGATGGCCTCGGTGACCAGGCGGCCGGTGATGGTCGCGACCCGGTCGGCGACAAGTGGGTCATCGAGCAGCTTGTCGTTGGCGCCCAGTTCGCCGACCGTCGACAGGTATGCCTTCCTCGATTCGACGATGGCCGCCTCGGGTGAAATCAGCATGAGCTGGCTGCGGCCTGTGGGGCTGGTGGCGCAGGCGGCAAGCAGGATGGTGAGGAGCAGGGCGACAACAGCAGGTTTACGGTGCATGGCAGGTTGATCCGATGGCCTGGAAATGTGCCATAGCATAGCAGAGGCCGCGCAGCGGCGGCAGGCGCGGGTGGCGCCGCCGCGAGGCCGTGTCGTCCCGTTCCGGGGCCGTCCCTCTGTGGTAGCCGCCGGGCGGCGGGGCTCAGCGCGCGGCCGGCCCCTGCAGCATTCCAGACGCCGTCGCCATGATATGGAACAGCACGTTCTGCTCCAGTGATCCCGAGACCAGATGGGCGCCGGGGCCGGAAGCGTAGACTGCGACATCCTCGCCGCCGTGGGTCTCCGCCGACAGGGGCACCAGGGCTTCCTGGTGGTAGCCCGGCTGCGTGGTGTCCACCTCCGACAGGTCGGCGCGACCGCTGCGCGGCGGGTAGGCGTAGCCGCGGTCGGCATCGGTCTGCGCGCCCAGATCGCGAAAGCCGCGCCCGTTGGCGTAACCGAGCGTCGTGTAGGGCTGGCCGTCATCCGCCAGCGCGGGCTCGGTTTCGCCGGCGAGGACGACCTTGCCGAGAATGGGATTGCCGCGTCGCGGGTAGCCGGCCATGGTGAAGACGTGGCTGTGGTCTGCGGTGACGATGATCAGCGTGTCCTCGCTGTCTGTGCGCGCCATCGCCGCCTGCACCGCCTCGGACAGCGCGATGGTATCGCGCAGTGCGGCGCTGGCGTTGCCGGCATGGTGGGCGTGGTCGATGCGTCCGGCCTCTACCATGAGGAAGAACCCTTCCGGATTGCCCTCGAGGCGCTCCAGCGCCGCCAGTGTCATGTCGGTGAGTGAGGGTTCACTCGCGGGGCGATCCTGTTCATAGCTCATGTGCGAATCGGTGAACAGGCCGAGCAGGCGCGCATCCGCGGGCGCGCTGAGCAGGCTCTCGCGCGTGTCGACGAAGACGCCGCCAGGCGTCTGGCCGAGCCAGCGGTCGACGAGATTGTTACCGTCGCTGCGCCGTCCCGCCTCGCCCGGCAGGAAATTGGCGCGACCGCCGCCGAGAATGACATCGATGCCGTCGATCCCGGGCGCATCGAGCCGCTCGCGCATGGATGCCGTGGAGTCGAGCAGCTGGCTGGCGATGTCGCGACAGCCCGCCTCGCGCGCCGGCGCCGGCAGCCCGGAGTCGTCCTCCCAGTCGCGTTCGGGGGACTTGGCGTAGGTCGCGGCAGGGGTCGCGTGGGTGATGCGCGCGGTGGATACGATGCCGGTGGACTTGCCGGCAAGTTCCGCCAGCTCCAGGGCGGTGACCAGTTCCCGGCCGCGGCTGCTGGCACAGTCGCCGCGTCGCGCGCCGTCGTCGACGCCGAAGACGCCGATGCGCGTCTTCACGCCGGTGACCATTGCGCTCATGGTGCCCGCGGAGTCTGCCGTCTGCGCGTCCGTGTTGTAGGTCTTGACCAGGCCGGTAAAGGGAAAGGTCTCGAAGCTCAGGCTGTTTTCCTCGCCGTCCAGCCCCTTGCGCTGACCGTCGAGAATCCGTGCCGCAGTCACCGTGGACACCCCCATCCCGTCGCCCACAAACAGGATCACGTTCCTGGCGCGGTCAGTTGTGCCCGCGAGCTGTCGTTGCGCCAGGTGTGCCTCGCCGAGGCGGTACCAGTCGCTGTCGCGCTGGTGCGCGGGCAGGACCGCCGCAGCGCGGTAGCCATCGCCCGGTGCCGGTGGGTTCGACGTGCCCGCGCAGGCGGCCAGCCCCAGTCCGAGTGCCGCCATTACGCTGAGTGTTCGCTGCATGAGCCTGTGTCTCCCTGCCAGTGTGGTACCGGTTATCCCGGTTCGGATTCGGCCCCGGCGGACACCCGCAGAAGACCGCGATAGACGCCGCGGGCGTTGGTTTCGCCGGTCACCACGCGGTAGACGTCACGGGCGATGGGCATTTCCACGCCGTGCGCCTCGGCCAGCGCCATGACCGCGGGGGCACTCTTGGCGCCCTCGGCAACCATGAACATGTCGTCGATA
Source organism: Chromatocurvus sp. (assembly GCA_041685155.1). Taxonomy (GTDB): domain Bacteria; phylum Pseudomonadota; class Gammaproteobacteria; order Pseudomonadales; family Halieaceae; genus Chromatocurvus. The sequence continues at coordinate 7,471 of JAWLGG010000038.1, read as the reverse complement.
ATCGCCTGCATGCTGCGCCCCTTGGCCAGCTCGATGCCCACATGCCGGTTGCGGCTCTGGGCACTGGTGCAGGTGGCGATCATGTCGCCCATGCCGGCGAGCCCGGCGAAGGTCTCGGCGCGACCGCCCATGGCCACGCCCAGCCGCGTGACCTCGGCAAGACCGCGGGTAATCAGCGCCGCCCGGGTATTGTCGCCGGCACCGAGGCCGTCGCCCATGCCGACGGCGATGGCGATAATGTTCTTGAGCACTCCGCCGAGCTCGCAGCCGATGACGTCGGTGTTGGTATACACGCGAAATAGCCCGCTCTTGAACACGTTCTGCAGCCCGCGCACGATCACGGGGTCATCCATCGCGATGACGCCGGCGGCGGCCTGTCCAGCCATGATTTCCCGCGCCAGGTTGGGGCCGGTGAGCACGCCGGCGGGGTGTCCGGGCAGGACCTCGTTGATGATCTCTGTCATGCGCATGCGCGTGTCCAGTTCCAGGCCCTTGGTCAGGCTGATCACGGGTACCCAGGCGCGAATGCAGCGGCGCACTTCCAGCAGGACCTCGCGAAAGTTCTGCGATGGTACACCCATGACGATGACATCCGCGTGACAGACCACGTCCATGATGTCCGTGGTTGCGCGCAGGTTGTCGGGCAGCCGCGCCCCGGGCAGGTAGGTCTCGTTGCTGTGCCGGTCGTTGATCTCGGCCACGGTGTCGGGGTTGCGTGCCCACAGGGTGACGGGGGTGTTGCGCGCGACCAGGGCAGCGACGGTGGTGCCCCAGGACCCGCCGCCGAGCACGCCGATATTCAGTTCATTCATGCGTTTTCTCCCCGGGCGGAACGCGGCGCTGGGCGCCGACCGCCCTGAACGGTGTCGGTTATTGTTGTGGTGCTCTCAGTTTCGGCTTGACCGGCGCCGGCTGGTTGCGGGAGCCGCGGCGCGCGACTGTGCGGGTCGCCGTGGCTGTGCTGCCGCGGGCCGGCGCTGGCGCTTTTCGCCCCGGGCCGGACCTGCGCTTCGTTGGCGTCTTGCCATTGGCAGCGGCGGCCTTCTTTGCGGTGGTCTTCTTCGTCGCCGCCTTCTTGCGGCCGCCTGCCTTGCGCCGCGCCGTTGTCTTGCCGCCCCTGGCCTTTTTCTTGATCGCGGGTTTCTCCGCTGTCGTCCCGGTGGCGGTGGCGGCGGCCCTGTCGGCTGTCGCGGGTTCCTCGGGCTGGCCCAGCGTGCGCAGGAACATGTTGCGCACCTCCCTCACCTGCGCTGTCATGTTCCTCCCGGTCCAGCCGCTGGTGTCAACCGGTGGCAGCACCTCGACCTCGACGGTCGCGGGTCGGAAGACGAAATCGCCCTTGGGGGCGACGTCGCCGGCATTGCGGATGACGATCGGTACGATGGGAACCCCGGCCTGCATTGCCAGGTGGAATGCGCCTTTCTTGAAGGGTGCCAGCCGGGGCGAGATGGTGCGTGTTCCCTCCGGTGCCAGCACCACGGACTTGCCGTCCTTGCGGATCGCATCCACCAGCGGCTTCATGGCCTCGATGGCGCTGGCGGCGTTCTGGCGATCAATCATGACCACGCCGCCGAGCTCCAGTACCTTGCCGATAACCGGCATCCTGCGAATTTCCTTCTTGCCCACGCCCGCCAGGTCCTGACGCAGCAGGCGCGCGGTGATGACCACGTCGGCCTTGCTCTGGTGATTGAATATGAACACGGCGGGCCGGTGCGACCACAGGTGCTCCTCACCCTTGACCTTCAGGTTGAGGTTGATCAGGGCGCTGGCCGTGTCCGCAAACAGGGACAGTGAGAAATTCAGGGCATTGCGGCGTGAACCGGTGAGTGCGTAGATGGGCAGGCCTGCGGCGAAGCTGGGCACGAGGCTCACGGTGGCCGCGACCGAGCGCACGAACTGGCCCACCGTGGGCCGGCCGCGGCTGCCAAAGTCGACGCTGGGCCAGCCGTTGGCGGCTGCCAGGAAGCGCAGCTTGCCGCTGGGATTGAGTGCGCAGGGGTTGCCGACCCGCTCCAGCAGCAGGCGGTCATCGGTGCTGTCCGAATAGAAAAAGGCCTCATCGAGGTCGCCGTCGACCTGTGCCGCCAGCGCTTCCGCGGCGTCGACCTTGCCCGGCCCGAAGCAGGTGGGACGGGCGACCGTGCCGGTGAACTTGCCGTTCTCCACCTCGAGACGGGTACACATCACGTGGGGAATGCCCAGGTCCCGCGCCGCCGGCTCCACCTGGTAGGGTGTGGCGGAGGATACGATCGCGACAGTGTGCCCCCGGGCCAGATGCGCTTCGATCAGACGCCGCGACTCGGGATAGATGAGGCGTGAGATCTGCTCCCGGAAGAGCTTTTCCCCCACCTCGCGATAGGTCTCTTCCTCGATGCCGCGCATGAACTGCGTGGTGGCGGCCATCATCGCGGAGAACCCCATACGGCCCATGCCGAACTGGCCCATGGCCGAGGTCAGTTCGATCAGGTCACGCACGGTGATATCGCCCCGGCGCAGCTGTTCGCGGATGAACACAGTCGCCGAGTACCCCGCGATCACTGTGCCATCAAAATCGAACAGTGCGCAGATCTGCGGTCCGGCAGGTGCCGACTCGATGCGCTCGAGGATTTCTACGACGTCAACCATGGCCTGTGCACCCCTGATCTGGCCCGCTGGATCATGAACAGGAGTCTACCACGCTGCCGCCTGCCGTCAGCCCGTGTTAGCCTTGCTGGCTCATGGATCACACAGGTTACCGCGCATGCTGAGTGCATTCCCGCCGCGGGCATGGCTGGCGCACGGCGCCATGGCGCTGCTTGTGGCGCTGTCCTCGATGCCCCTTCAGGCCCAGACCCTCATTCACAACGTACGCGGCTACACCCTCGACAATGGTGAGCGAGTGGCCTTCGGTGCCATGGCCTTCCATCGCGGCGTGGTGACTGCGCTGTATCGGAGCGCCGCCGAGGCTGAGGGCGCCGGGGTGACACGGCGCATCGACGGCAAGGGGGCCACGCTGTTGCCGGGGCTTATCGATGCCCACGGGCACGTGACCCGACACGGGCGCCTGCTGGCGTCTGTGGACCTGGCCGGTGTCGGGAGTGAGCGGGCCGCGGCGGACCAGGTGGCGCGCTTCCTCGGTGCGCGGCCGGATGCGCAGCGGGTGACTGGCGGCGGCTGGAACCAGGTGCTCTGGCCGGGCAGGCAATTCCCGCATCGGGACACCCTGGATGCGATCAGTGACGCAGTGCCGATAGCGCTGAGCCGCGTCGACCGGCACGCCCTCTGGGTCAATACCCCCGCGCTGGCGCTGGCCGGTATCGACGGCGACACGCTGGACCCGGCCGGCGGGCAGATCCTGCGCGATGCCGATGGCGAGCCCACCGGCGTACTGATCGACAATGCCATGCAGCTGGTGCTGGATGCCTTCCCGGCCGAAGCGCCGGCGGCGATCGCACTGCATCAGCTGAGGGCGCTGCAGGACCTGGCGCGAGTGGGCCTGACCGGCGTCCACGATGCCGGGGTCACGGCGAACGAGCTCACGGCGTACCGCGCCCTGCTGGCTCGGTCGGCGCTGCCGATCCGGGTCTATGCCATGCTGCGGCCGGATGAGCCGGCGCTGCTGGCCGAAGGACCACACGCGGATCGCGCCGGCATGCTGACCGTGAAAAGCGTGAAGATCTCCAGCGACGGCGCACTCGGCTCCCGGGGTGCGGCGCTGGAGGCGGATTACTCGGATCAGCCCGGGCATCGCGGACTGCTCCTGCTGGAGGAGGACGTGCTGGCCGACACGATGCGGCGCGCCGCGGCTGCGGGGTTCCAGGTCAACACCCACGCCATCGGGGACCGGGCCAACCGGCTGGTGCTCGATGTGCTGGAGCAGATGCGGGCGGAGGGCAGCGACAGCGGCTTGCGACACCGGGTGGAGCATGCGCAGGTCCTGCGGCCGCAGGACCTGCAGCGCTTCGCGGAGCTCGGGGTGATAGCGTCGATCCAGCCGACCCACGCCACCAGCGACATGAACATGGCGGTGGACAGGCTCGGGGATGCGCGCCTCGGGGCAGCCTATGCCTGGCAGTCACTGCTCGCCAGCGGTGCACAGCTGGCCGGGGGGTCGGATTTCCCGGTGGAACAGCCCAATCCCTTCCACGGCCTGTATTCGGCGGTGACGCGGCAGGACCAGGCGGGCGAGCCGCCGGGCGGGTGGCTGCCGGGGCAGAAGATGACGCGTGAGGCGGCGCTGGCGCTTTTCACGGAGGGGGCGGCCTTCGCCGGTCATGCCGAGGACCAGCTGGGGCGCCTGCTCCCGGGCTACGCTGCGGATTTCATTCTGGTGCGCGATGACTATTTCGAGGTGCCGGAGGCGGACATCTGGAACAACCGGGTGCTGTCGACCTGGGTCGCCGGCGAAAAGGTGTACGATGCCGGCGGGCGATAGCTTGCGCTGCCGCCGGCTGGATTCACAAGGCCGGGCAGCAGGGGGTTGGCCTGCCGGTTCTCCCCGAGGTGTTCCTGCCGGGCTTCACCTGCTGGATCAATTGCTACCCCTCGCTCCTGCAGGCCGACATGAATATGCGCTATCAGCGCGAATCGGTGACCTTTGACGGCCCCGGAGATCGCGCTGCTGGTGGAGGCGGCCAGTAACGCACGCGTTTGCGTGGTCATGGGCGCCAGCGAGCGTCGCATTGCCATGGCTGAAAAGCTGAAGCTGTCCGGCGGTGCCTACGGGTCCGCCAACGCAGCAGCGGTTGTCACGCTGGAGGATGGATACCATCGGATCGCTGCACCAGCCTATGCCTGAGTCATCGGGCCGGCGCGGTCGTCGGCCAACTTGTAAACCCGCAGCCGTTTCCAGGAGAAGCGCGGCTGCATGTCCGGGAGGATCCGCATAATGAGCAATGCCGCAGAGAAGGTTGATGATGCCGACATCATCACAGTAAAGGTACAGACCCCCACAGCGGAGAAGTTAAAGAAGTACGGCGCCGTACTCGGCTTCAATCCTCAGGTTGAGCCGCTCCCCATAGAGTTCTACGACGGTGCCGCCAAGGTTCGACGGGTGGCCGAGTTCAGGGCCCAGGGTGATATCGAGATGCCGATCACCACCCTGCAGCGCCGCCCCCTCGTGGTGCGCTACATGGAGCGGCATCCCCTGCACACGCAGGCCTTTGTGTCGCTGGGCGGGAAACCCTTTATCGCCTGCTTCGCGCCGCCGAACGAAAAGGAGCTGCCCGATCTTGATCAGGTGGAGGCCTTCCTGTTCGACGGTAGCGCCGGCTTCATGATGCACGAGAACACCTGGCACGAGTTCCCGTTCGCGGTGCTGGACGATACCCAGCTGATGGTGATTCTGACCAGGCAGGCCACCGACGGTCTGGTGAAGGACAACGTTATCCAGAACGAAGCCGTGGGGCCGGATATCCAGAAGCGTGATCTGAAGGCGCGACTCGGGGTCAGTATCCGCCTCGAGGTCTGATGCCTGGCGGCTCCAGGACCCAGCGGAGCATCCCCTCAAGCGACAGCGGGGGGGTCGGCACGTGCCGGCTCCCGCGCCGTGTATTCATCGTGGTACTCGGTCAGGGCCATCCGGCCGAGGCGGAACTGCCGTGCGAGGCCGGCGATGTGGTTGCCATGCATCAATGCCGGCGAATGATCAGCGACAGTCGTCCGCGCAGCGTACATCGACCACGGTATCGCCGCTGGCGATGGCGCTGACCCAGTCGATGGCGCGCACGCCGCCACTGCTGTGCCGGTAGAGTTCGTCAAAGCGCAGCAGCGTGTGGAATTCGCCTTTTGCCGTGTAGGTGCGCAGGTAGGGTAGCGCCTGGCGCAGTTCGCTTCGGTTCGCCTCAAGGCCCGGCAGCAGTTCTGTCGGATGCCCGAGCATGGCGTGGAACTGTTCCTGCACTGCGTCATATGCATGGTCGAACTGGTGGAACCGGATGCCTGGCGCTGCATGGGCCCCGAGGAGGTAGAAATCCTGCAGGCCGAGGGTGTCGGGCCGGTATGCCGAGGCATCCACGACCGCGGGCAGCGCGTCCAGCACGCCCCAGTTTTCCCAGAGTGCCTGCGGCGGCGGCAGCCGATAGCCGGCGCCTCCGCCGCTGAAATGCAGCACCTCGGCCTCGGGGTAGGCCTGTGCCACCATCGCTGCAAACACCGGCGCCGACACGGCACCGGCGCTGGCACCGCTGACCATCACGCGGGCGGCATCCGGGAAGGCCTCGAAGCTGAAGCCCAGTGCTGCCGTGGCGTTGGCCATGCCGCGATGCTCTATGGTAAAGGACTCGCCCGCAGTGTCGGTGTAGGTGGCCGTGCGGTCGCCCAGGTGCACGTCGCCGCTGCAGTAGGCGACGAATACCTGTGACCACTCCCGGAACGGATTTTCCGGGTGGGCAAGGTCGAAGGCACCGCCGTAGGTTCTCGGGTCGTTGCCCCAGTCCGGGCTGGCCTCGGGTCGGTAGCTGAGGTCCTTCGCGGCCTTGCCGCGTGTGTCGCAGGTCGCGCCGGACCAGCACGCGCCGCCGCCGTTGAAAAAGAGCATGAGCCGTTCGGGGTCGCCGCGACGGACATGAAAGCGGTAGGGGCTGCCGTTTGCACAGGCGGTGTCACCGCCGGGCTCGATGGTTTCCCAGGGATCGGGCTGGGCGCCGGCGCTTGCAACGATGCCCAGCAGTAGCGGCAGAAGCGCCGCGCGCAGCAGCGGCGCCCGCATCATTCCGCGCCGCTGTCGACGGCGATGCACTCGACCTCCGTGCGGGCGCCAAGGCCCAGGCCGTTGGCGCCAAACGCACTGCGCGCGGGGTAGGGCGCCTTGAAATAGCTGCGATAGATCTCGTTAAAGGTTCCCCACTCCGACATATCGGCAAGCATCACGGTGCACTTGACGACGTCGTCGAAGCCCAGCCCGTGCTGCGCGAGCACCGCGCCGATGTTGTCCATGGTCTGGCGTGCCTCGCCCTCGATACCGCCGGGGGCCAGCTGCATTTTTCCGGGGACAACGCCGACCTGACCCGAGAGATAGTAGGTATTGCCGACGCGAACCGCCTCGGAGAAAGGCAGGCCGTCCGGCATCACGCCGCTGTCATTGAGGAACTCGACATCGGCTCGCAGTGGCGCCGCCATGGCAAAAAGGCAGGCGGCGGCTGCGAGGGCAGCGGTGGTCTTGCGCGTGACGTGTGACATGGGCTCTACCTTGCATTGGTGACTGTGCATCAGAGGAATTTCCACGAGACTTCCACGCCGTAGGTGCGGGGGTCGCCGGGGAAGAAGGCGAGGGTGCCGAGGAAGTCCGAGGTCCAGTCCAGCTTGTACTCCTCGTCGAGGATATTGCGACCCCACAGGTAGGCGGACCAGCTCTCGCCCTCGAGGCCGATACGCCCGTTGACCAGCGAGTAGCTGTCCACCTCGCCCCAGGGGATGCTGTTGGCGGGTGTCGCGAAGGACACGTTGTCCTCGGTGGAGAAGAAACTGTCCGTGTAGGTCCAGTCCAGTCGCG
>JAWLGG010000465.1:0-3037 GCA_041685155.1 Chromatocurvus sp. | reverse complement strand
GCTGTCGCCCGGTGGAATCGTAAGGGAGCGTGCGTACAAGATGCTCCCCCACGAGTCTGCTTCAGAGAATGAACCAGCGCCGCAGCTACCGGGTGAAGGAGTTTGCACGTATCCACCGAAGAATGCACCGTGATCATCCGTAAAGGCGAAGTCGGTGAGCGTGCTGTCGCTGGTATTGCGCAGGGTATATTCCAGGGTCACCGTGCTGCCATCCGCCGCGGTGTCCGGGAGAAATTCCCTGGAGAGGATCGGCCGATCGGCCACCGACAGGATAGCGGACGAGGGCGCGGGCGCGGTGTAATCAACACCGGCAAGGGTCGCCGTCGCCACGCTTGTCACCGAGGCGTAGTCCCCCGCCATGGCGTCAGCCGGCACCGATACCGGCACGACCACAGAGCAGCTGTTTCCTCGAGCCAATTGCCCACCCGTGAAGCTGAGCTGCGAAGTGCCCGCAAGGGAGGCACCGGGACCGCAATCCGTGAAAGTCGCCGGACCGTCGCGGACCAGCCCTGAGAGCGTCGCGTCCAGGTCCTGGCTGAACGCGATCGCTGTGACATCAGCGGTGGACGCGTTATTCAGCGTATAGACAACACCCAGCTTTCCGCCGGGGGTGGCAAGACCATCAAAGACATGGCTGAGGTGCAGTGCGTCGCTACTGACGTCAACGCCGGCAACGGCATGCTGGGTTGGCGGCGCCAGGGACGAACCAGAAGCCAGGCTTGCCACATGCCCGCGCAGGCCGACGCTGCCGGCGTTGACCTGCACGGTGTAGTCGCAGGTCTCGCTCGCGGCAACGAACGCAGAAGCTACCGAAAAATCCCGGCCTACGGCAGATATGCTCTCGGGGAGTCCTCCGCTGCAACTGGACTCGACAACCTGATCTTCCACAAAGGTCCAGCCTGGCGGCAACCGGTCATTGATGCGGAGACTTGTAAGATCATTGACCGCGCTCGATGCATCGATCGTGTAGGTCAGCGACAATCTGTCACGCCAGCGCGCCGTTGGGCTGCTGTAATTCAGGGAGAGAAACGCATCATTCTCGATAACACTGAGGTTGGCCATCGCCGCGGGGATTGGTGCCGCGCCGTCGACTGACACCTGGCTGGATTGTAGGTCGTAACTGCCGGCGCTCTCTGCCTCGATAAAAGCGGTCACCGTACAAGCCTGGCCAGTCGACTGCGCGACACCGGCGACCTCGATGCGATTGCCACCGGGCGCTGCAGACAGTGACCCGGGACAGTCGAGGCTGCTAACGACAGGAGACGTGAGCGTGATGCCGTCCGGCAGGTCAACACTGAAGGCAACGCCCTCACGGACCTTGCCAGCATCGCCGCTGAGGCGAAGCGTCAGCCTTGAGGCGCCGCCGAGCGCCAGGGCATCGGGCGCGACCGCAACAGACAGCTGCGCCATTGTCGGCGCACTGCCCAGGGCGAGGACACAGGCAGCCGAGCGCAGCCAGCGCCGCACTCCCGAGCGCGGACGTGGTGACAAAAGTGCCATTTATTGTCTCCGGCTGCTGTTCAGCTGCTCCCGGAGCTGCTCGATCTCGCGCTGCTGCTGCAACGTATACAGCGTAAGCTCTTCCATCTTTTTCAGCAGGCGCAGCTGAAGATCCGACAGGTTCATGCCGTCACGTGCCATGCTCCCGGCGTTAGGCACATCGGGAAGATGACGGTTGCTGCTGACAAAGGCCTCGAGCTGGTCCAGCGGCATCAGGCGGTAGCCCTCGGCGAATACGTAATCCGGAACCTGACTCTCAGTGACGCCCGTGGTGGTGATGCCACCGGAAACAGTGAGGTTGCCGCTCGCGTCCAGCTTGCAGCCGCTGCGTGCCATTGAGGGCAATGCGCAGCTCACCGGCGGTCGCAGAGACATCCCAGGTAGCGGGCTGGAAACCGCCAGTGCCAGACTGCTCGATGCGCAGCGTCGGCGTGTTTTCACCCCGCAAGTGAAGCAGCTGACCGGGTTCGTCCGTCCCCAGTCCGACATTGCCAGCATCGCCCACGTACAGTGAATACGACGGAGCGCCGCCCATAACAGTGAAGATCTCGTGGTTCACCGAAACATCCTCGATGGAGAACCGGTTGCGGCCACCATTCGTGGTGTCGTTGGCGGTCAGTTGCCAGTCCGTGGCCGGGAATGATCCGGTCGAACTGGTGTCATCAAAACGGATGCGCAGGTTGTTCTCGCGCAGTCGGATAGTATCGGAATCGAAAGTCTCGTCGTTGGCGCAATCAAAGCCAACACAGAGACTGGGCTGCACAATAAGGTCATCTACGAAGACCTGGGCTGCACTTGCACCGCCTGCCGTCAACAGCATGGCGAATCCAGTGACAAACTTCTTCATGTCTCACTCCCTGGGGATCATGGGCTTTGCCGCCAGCAACACCAGCAAACGTCTGCCTTGCGGAATTTGTTGTTGCGCGGAGGCTACAGTGCGCGCCCCTCTGCGACAAGCAATAACACGGGATTACGCCGGTTTTCCGCCGAATGAAGAAGAACAGCAAAATGATCACCGCCGCCGGCAGCTGCCAAGGCTTGATGCCACCCACACCGCACTCTCATGAACTGCCCACCAGCTCACAGAGTGGCAGCACCGACATCATGCTCTATTGATGCGTGTACCTCGTGTACCGCGTGAAAATGTTCCGAAAAAAACTCTATACTGGAAGTGCGCCCCACGGCGTTCAGCGATCCGCGGATTCCGCCGCGCGACTGCGCTGCCACAGCACGATGACTGCGCACCAGGAGGCCTTCAGTGAATGTTTATCTTCCGATCCTTGCGCTCGCGGCAATGGCCTTGATACCCGGCGGCATGCCGAGGGCACAGCAGGACAGTGCCATAGACCGCATCCCGCAGCCGGGACCGTCAGAAACCCGCAACTGCCTGCCGATTTCGCAGATTCGCAGAATCGAGACCGTGGACGATCAGACCCTGCTGTTTCACATGCGCGGCAGCAAGAAATACGTCAATCACCTGCCCCAGACCTGCCATGGCCTCAAGCGCAACAGCTTTATTCATCGAACGCCAATGAAC
>JAWLGG010000464.1:0-3039 GCA_041685155.1 Chromatocurvus sp. | reverse complement strand
CCGTCACGACCGGAGAACCCGGCACTGGATGGCTTTTCCCTTGCCGCGGCGGCCGGGCGTAGCCTGGCGCTGGTAGGCCCCTCGGGGGCCGGCAAGAGTACGGTCTTCGAACTGCTGCAGCGCTTCTATGACCCGGACAGTGGCAGCATAGAGCTGGATGGCCGGGACATCCGCGAGCTCAGTCTGGAGGCGCTGCGATCACAGATCGCCCTGGTGCCGCAGCAGCCGGCGCTGTTCACGGGCAGCGTCCGCTACAACATTGCCTACGGCAGGCCCGAGGCGAGTGCAGCAGACATCGAGGGCGCCGCACGGCGGGCACAGGCCCACGCCTTCATCAGCGATCTGCCCGATGGCTATGACAGCGACCTCGGCGACCGCGGCGTACGTTTGTCCGGGGGACAGCGCCAGCGCATCGCACTGGCCCGCGCCATTCTGCGCAATCCCCGATTGCTGCTGCTGGACGAGGCCACCAGTGCCCTTGACGCCGAGAGTGAACACCAGGTGCAGCAGGCGCTGCGGGAACTGATGCGCGGCCGCACCTCGATCATCATTGCGCACCGGCTGTCGACCATACTGCACGCGGACACCATTGCGGTAGTCGAGGGCGGACGGGTTATCGCAACGGGGACACACACCGAACTGCTGGCGTCAAACCCACTCTACGCGCGACTGGCAAGCCTTCAGTTCAGGGAGATTGACGATGCCAGCGCACCGGTGCAGCCCGCCTGAGCAGGCGCAGCCGGTCGCGGCGCTCCCGCTCCACCCTGCCCAGGTCGCGCAGGCTGTCGCGGCCGATGACAGCCATGTCCTGCAGCCAGTCCAGCCCCAGGCGTCCGTTGTTGACAGCGCACAGGAACGGCGCCCGCAGCGGCTGGTCGAGGGCAATGTACAGGGATTCCCGGGCAGCGGAAGAGAGATGGTCCAGAGTGGATACCCGCCCGTTCTGCCACGCAATGGAGACCACCTCGAAGGATTCCAGCACCGCCTCCACGCCGACCCACTCGGTCACCGCGCCGCGCTCGACGCCGCGCCGCAGGCGCCGGCGCAGCTTGCGCGCCAGCTGACGGAATTCGCGCTGCACGCGGCGGCCGAAGACCGGGTCGGAAACGGGGTGCAGGCTGTCCTCCGCCGCCAGCTCACGCCAGTCGTTGCGGGTGAGTATGGCATTCAGCAGGGGGAAGACCTCGTCCTCCTCAATGTTCATGTGATCGTGTGAACGCTGGATGTAATCGCGACCGAGCCGCACCACGTCCGTGCCGGGCGTCGTTCCCGTCCGCCAGCTCTCGATCGCGTGCAGCAGCTCGCGACCGAGGCGCGCCATCTGTTCATGCTCCCGCTGCAGCTCGCGCAGGTCCGACGCGGCATCGCGGTCGAGTTCCGCCGCGTGATCGAAGATCAGATCCTCGCGAGGATGGTGGAAACGATCCGGCCACATCACCATGTAATCCATGATTTCATAGAGGACATGGGGGTCGACAAGGTCACCGCGCTCCACCGCGTTCAGCTGCTGCGACAGCAGCCCCATGACAGCGGCAATGTGGCGATGCTCCGCCCTCAGGGCGACCAGCATGGCGGCATCGCGCGAATCAGGCTTCTCTGCGGTCGCCGTCATGCTGGGGCCTCCCGGCGGTCAGCTGAACTCGCGGATCAGGCCGCCGATGGTTTCCTTGGCGTCGCCGAACAGCATGCGTGTGTTCTCCTTGAAGAACAGCGGGTTCTCGATACCGGCAAAACCCGAGGCCATGGAGCGCTTGAGCACGAACACGGTGCGCGCGGAATCGACGTTGATGACCGGCATGCCGTAGATCGGCGAGGAAGCCACCTCGCGCGCCGCCGGGTTGACCACGTCGTTGGCGCCGATGACGATAGCGACGTCCACCGTTTCCATGCGCGGATTGATCTCGTCCATCTCCAGCAGCTGGTCGTAGGGCACGTCCGCCTCCGCCAGCAGCACGTTCATGTGCCCGGGCATGCGTCCCGCCACCGGGTGAATGCCGAAGTTGACCTCGCAGCCGTTTTCTTCCAGCAGTTCACACAGCTCCTTGACCACGTGCTGGGCCTGGGCCACCGCCATGCCGTAGCCGGGAATGATCGCCACGTTGGTCGCCGCCTCGAGCACGTAGAAGGCGTCCTCCACCGAAATGGGCTTGACCTCACCCTCGATCTCGACCTTCTCGTCGCTGACCGCGGCGAAGCCACTGAACAGCACGTTGCTCAGCGAGCGGTTCATTGCCTTGCACATGATCTGGGTGAGGATGATCCCGGAGGCACCGACCAGCGAACCGGCGACGATCAGGATGTTATTGTTCACCGCAAAACCCGCCGCACAGGCCGCAAGGCCGGAGTAAGAGTTCAGCAGCGAGATGACCACCGGCATGTCAGCACCGCCGATGGGAATCACCAGCATGATGCCGAACAGCAGTGACAGACCGATGACCATGTACAGCCAGATCGGGTCCGAGGGCGTCAGGCAGAACATCACGGCACTGGCAAGGATACCGACAACGATCAGGGAGTTGACGATCTGCTGCCCCTTGAAGTTCACCGCACCGCTGCCGATTGTCTCGCTGAGCTTGCCGTAGGCAATCAGGGACCCGGTAAAGGTCACGCCGCCGATGAGAATCGACAGCACCACAGTGATCAGGGTGAACGTGCCCACGGCGCCACTGATTGCCGCCGCACCCACAAGGAGGCTGGCCATGCCGCCGAAGCCGTTGAACAGTGCCACCATCTCGGGCATGGCGGTCATCTGCACCAGCCGGGATGCAGTCGCGCCGATCAGGCCACCGACCACGAAGCCGCCGAGAATGAAGCGGTAATCGACAATCCCCTGATCCGTCAGCGCGGCAACAATGGCGATCAGCATGCCGATCGCGGAGAGTGTGTTACCGCGGCGCGCGGTGCCCGCGGAGCCGAGAAGCTTCAGGCCGAAAATAAACAGCGCCGCCGCAACGACGTAGGCAATCTCGATACCCAGTTGCGAAGATTCCATGTTCAGCCTCCCCTCTTCTTGAACATGGCCAGCATGCGGTCGGTCAC
>JAWLGG010000463.1:0-3045 GCA_041685155.1 Chromatocurvus sp. | reverse complement strand
GGTCGTAGGAGGCCATGAAGCCCGCGAAGTCAGTGCCCCATTCGTTGCCCCCCATGAGCATGGCCAGTGAGATCGGCGCCAGGCCAAGCGCTTCCATAAGGTAGCCGCCGGCGAAACCCCGACTGGCCTCATGACCGTCCTCGTCAAATACCGTGCCCGGGGTGACGATACCGCGATGCATGTTCACCGGGCCAGGCATTCGGGCGAAGGTCATCGCGTTGACGTGGCGCATATAGTGGCGCCCCACGTGCCCATGCGTGTTGCCGAGCCCTTCTGGAAACGCGGCGCTGTCGGAAAGCAGCAGTAGGCGTGCCGTTTCGATAGCGTTGCAGGCCAGGAAAAGCCACCCGGTTCGCTGCCGGTGCTGCTTGCCCTCGCGATCCAGGTAGATCACGGCCTCGACGCGTCCCCGCTGGTCCAGCTCGATGCGAACCGCCTGGGATCCGGTCCGCAGATCCAGCCGGCCGGTCGCCTCGGCGCGAGGTATCTCGGACGCGGCCGTGCTCCATTTTGCATTGATCTTGCAGCCCTGATTGCAGAAACCCATCTGCAGACAGCCGGGGCGGCCATCCCTGGAAGTGGAGTTGATGGCGATGTGCGAGTTGGTGAAACGCCTGTAGCCGCAACGCGCGGCCGCAGCACTCAACACCCGGTAATTGCCGCTGGGGGGATGCGCCGCTATGCCGTGTGTGCCCGTCACGCCAAGGCGCAGCTCCGCCTGGCTGTACCAGGGCTCCAGTTCCTCCAGTGTGAGAGGCCAGTCTGCCAGGGTTGCACCCTCGACATCACCGTAGACCGTGCGCGCCCGTAGTTCGTGAGACTGTGCGCGGTAGGCCAGCCCATTCCAGTGCAGGGTAGAACCGCCCACCGCCTTGACGATCCAGGCCGGCATCGTCGACGCGACCCTGGCGGCGAGGTAACTGCCGGAAGCGACCCTGGGGTCCAGCCAGCTCAGTTGTGAAAAGGCCTCGAGGTCATCCTGGTGCAGGTCACCCGCCTCGATGCGCTCGCCGGCCTCGAGCAGCACGACGTTTTTGCCGGCCGCGGTCAGCCGCTCTGCCAGTGTGCCCCCGGCGGCGCCAGAGCCAATGACGACGATCGCCGGGTCGTCGCGATCAATCCGCATTCCGCACCGCCTCTGCATCGGGAAGCCAGCTGATATCGCCAAAGCCCGGATGAAGGTAGCCGCCCTCCGCTAGTGAGGGACCCTGATAACCGAAGTGTCGCGTCAGCGCCAGGTCGTTGTAGAGCAGGGTCATGACATGAAAGCGGAAGACGAGGAAATCCGCGGTGGTCTCCAGCCGACGCAGCGCATCAGCGCGCTGTCCGGTAGAAAGCTGAAGAAAGCGCTCATTCCCGAGCGCGGTGGCGAGGCGCTCGCCCTGGGTTGCGCTGGCGGCGAGGAATGCCGTTGCAGTCTCCTGATAGCGCGACAGAGAGACCTCGTCGTGAGGGAACAGCGATTGTGCGACGGCGCCGAGTACGGCGGCGTGGTCGGGAGTCACGGGCGCGCTGAATGCACGGCGCCCGGCCAGGGTCGTGAGCACGGCCAGCAGGCCGAAGCGTCTTCTTCCGAGCTTCACTCGAAACTCCGCAGTAACCGCTCCCCGTCGAAGCGCTCTGCTTCCTCGCGCATCAGCGAGATCATACCCAGCGCGGAATCATCCAGCGTCACCAGTTCCGTGAGCAGTCCCATGGTGTCGCGCGTGTCCAGCATGGCGATAGGCGTGCCGGTCGGGAACACGCCGTGCAGCGCCAGATCCTGCCGGCACTCGTGCTTGTCCAGATAACGCTCGATGTTCCGCACCAGCATCGCCACGTGGTGGGGCGCGGGGGTGCGAGGGACATGGAATAGCCCCGTGCTGTCCTCCTGCACCTCGATCAGCTCGATCATGGTGTCGCCGCTGTATCCCAGGAGAATGCTCAGGCGGGGCGATGACGCGCCCGCCGGGTAGAGCATTTCGGAGAACTGAAAGTCATCGAAACGGTAGAAGGGGCCGGCACCGCGGCGTGCCCAGTCGACCGCGGCGCTTTCCAGGTCCGCCACGACGAAGGCCACCTGGTAAACGGTTTCTTCCCTGTGCAACACGGCCATGGAACCTACAGTGACGCTTCGATTTCAAAGGTGTAGTAGCGTGGCTGGCCGGGATAGGCCGGAGCAAAGCCCAGGCCCGAGAAATCCAGGAGGCTGTGGAAGTACTCCTCGTCGAAGCAGTTGCGGCAGCGCAGCAGGAACTTGAACTTCTGGCTTTCGTTTTCCCAGCCCAGCGTCGCATTGGCAATGTCATAGGACGTCTCGGAGATGGGCGTGTTGGATAGCGCCACAAAATGGTCGCCAATCATGCTGTAGTCGAAATTGGCGATAAGGGATCCGTTGCCGGAGCCCAGCGGGTACAGCGCCGAAACACCCACTTTCCCCTGGAATCCCGGCAGCCGCTGCAGGTCATCTCCCAGCTCAGCAGCCAGTCCGGGGGGCAGGTCATCCGCGTATTCGCCATCCATGAGGGCGAAGTTTGCATAGATATCGATATTGCTGTTCACGCGGTAGGTGCCTTCCGCCTCGAGACCGTAGATCTCGGCATCGGTGGTGCCTCCGGAGAAGCCCCCGTTGACGTTGGTAAACGTGTTGAAGAGATCCTGGAAGTCTGTGTAGAAGGCCGCGAAGTTGGTGCGCACCCGGTTGTCGAACAGTTGCGCCTTGAAGCCGATTTCGTAGGAATCGACGATTTCAGCCGGGAAATCCGTCAGCTCGTCCGGGTTCGGGAAAACCAGGCGCGCCAGCCATCCGCCCGACTTGAAGCCGCGGGAATAGCTCGCGTACAGGTTGAGGTCGTCGGTAGGCGCCCAGTTCACGCCGACGCGGGGTGTGAACTCGTTGAAGTCGATATCGGTCGGTGTGCCGAAGGACTCGACCACGCTGGTATCGAAAAGCAGCGCCCGTTCGGCTGGGAGCGAGGGAAAGCTACCCGGGGCCGGCGCGGCGTAGAACTCCGTACTGATGGTCTTTTCTTCCGTTGTGTAGCGTCCACCGAGAAAGACCGACAG
>JAWLGG010000462.1:0-3064 GCA_041685155.1 Chromatocurvus sp. | reverse complement strand
AAGGTCTCGATGCCGCCATTGCTGGCGCTGCCGACGTAGGCATCATCGAAGGCATTCAGGCCGAGATAGCGGCCCATGGCATCGCCATAGCTGACCATGAAGCGCAGGTCGTCAGCGCCCAGCTGCCAGACGCCCGACAGACTGAGTCCGTAGCCGTACGCCGTGTCGTCATCGGCCAGGTCGCCGCCGGCATCGCGCGCGTCGTAGGCCAGCTGGCGCACGACGCCGGCCAGCGACCAGTCGAGCCCGC
This sequence comes from Chromatocurvus sp., assembly GCA_041685155.1. Lineage (GTDB taxonomy): Bacteria > Pseudomonadota > Gammaproteobacteria > Pseudomonadales > Halieaceae > Chromatocurvus. Next base: position 2,814 of record JAWLGG010000462.1, on the reverse strand, counting down.
CCTGCGTCCCGTTGTAGCGCGCCACCAGGTCGGGCATGAGCTCGTTGTCATCCAGACGTGTGCTGTTGTCATTCAGGCGTACCCGGGTGATGGCATTCTCCACTGCCAGCTGCAGGCCACCCGAGGTCCAGCGCACCTGTGGCTGGCGGCCAAACGCCGTGCCGGCCGGTCCCACGAAATCGAGCAGGTCGGGCAGGCTGGCCACGTTGTAGAAGGTCGACCAGTTCTGACCCGCCATGATCGACTTGCCGGGCGCGTACTCCCAGGCCAGAAAAGCGTGGCGGATGCGCGCGGCGAAGCTGTTGGAAACCCGCTCGTCGCCCTGCGCCCCGAGCAGGAAATCCAGCTCGACGTGGGAGCTCAGGCGCCCGGCCGCGGTCTCGGTCGCGGTGTCGAAGAAGAATCGCGAGGTCTTCGCATGCAGGTTGGTGCGGCTGGTGCTCTCGCCGCTGCCATCCGGGCCTTCTACAGGAATCAGTGCCGGCACGAACAGGTCGTCCATGATCGGCGGTGGGCTGCCCTCGGCATAGCGGCTGGCAATGGCATCCAGCTGTATGTAGCCACCGTAGCGCAGGCGGGTTCCCTCGGGCATGGCTCGCGCGGCGTTGAGCTCGTCGCGGCTCGCCCACTCGGCGTCAACGGTCTCGGAGCGCAGTCTGTCCGGTGCCGGCTGCGGTGCCTCTGCCTCCGCGCGCAGGGTGGCAAGCGCTGCCTGCATCCGGGTCAGCTGTGCCTCAAGCGCGGCGATGCGTGCATCCGTGTCACCGGAGTCCGCCACGGCGCTGCCCGCCAGCAGCAGGCCGGCGCCGATCATCGTCAGTCTGTGAACCCCGGTTCTGTTCATGGTGCCGGTCCTTGTTCGGTTGCTGTTGTCGGGGCGAATCCGCCGGGAGCCGCCCTTGCACGATGACGTTGTATCGCGTTCGCGGCGAGGTGAACATTAGACCTTGGTATAAGGCGCTTTCCGCAGCGGCCGGGGAGGCCTGGAAAAACAGGTGCAGGAAGCGTTCCTGAAAGAGGGGCTTTACAGTGACCTCAGGGCTGACGAGAATGCCAATGAGCAGCCGTAGAACAACACGATAAATGCAGCCCCGGGGCGCCGGGGCCGGCACAGGCGCCTTATGTCAGCAATGTCCAGTGCACCGTCTTTTGGGCCACCATCATCGCGAACCCTCGTGATTGCCGATGACCATCCGCTATTTCGCCAGGCGCTGATGCAGGTGCTCGGCGACCGCTTTCCCGGCGCCCTGCTGCGCGATGCCGAGGATGTGGCGACGCTGCAGGGAATTCTCGATGTCTGTGCTGAGGTGGATCTGCTGTTGCTGGATCTGCACATTCCCGGCGCTGTCGGTCTGTCGGCGCTGTCCTGGCTGGTCGGCCAGCGCCCGCAGCTGCCGGTCATCATTATTTCTGCAAACACCCATCCGGAAACCGTGCGCAGGGCGATCGATCACGGTGCGGCAGCCTTTCTCTCCAAATCCGCCGACGTGGATACCATGGTTGACTGCATGCAGGCGGTGCTCGAGGGCAGTCGCGGTCTGCATCCCGGGCTCGAGGCGTCTGCCGACGGCGTGGACCTGTCGGGCCTCGACACCGCCGCTGCGCTGGGCAATCTGACGCCACAGCAATTCCGGGTGCTGAACATGCTCGCCGAGGGTCTGCTGAACAAGCAGATCGCCCACGCACTGGAAGTCAGGGAGGCGACAGTGAAAGCGCACATCACGGAAATCTTTCGCAAGCTCGGGGTGCATTCGCGCACACAGGCAGTGCTTGCCCTCGGCAGTCTGGTGATCGCACCGCCGGACGCCCTGTCGCGGCCGCCGGGCGCCTGAGCCGGGCCACGCGGAAAGTCCATCAGGGGTCGCCGCGGCCGCGATCCACAGCAACGCCGCGCGCATCGAGCAGGGCCCGCAGCAGGGCACGCAGTCTCGCCGGGTTGACGGGTTTGGGCAGGAAGCGATACCCCGCCGCCTGCGCGGCAAGGCGCGTGTCGGGACCGTCGTCGGCGCTGATGATCACCACATCGGGCAGCGGCGACGAAAGCCCGCTGCAGACCGCTCGCAGCGCGTCGATTCCTGTGTCGCCGGAATCCAGGTGATAGTCCGCCAGCACCACATCGACGTGTTTCCGCGTCAGCGCGTCGCGCAGGCCCTGGCGGTCGGCCACGGCGTGCACCCGGCAGCCGAAGGATTCCAGCATGGCAAGCATGGCGCTGCGCACCCGGGCGTCGTTCTCCAGGCAGAGAACCCGCGCGCCGGCAAGTTCTGCCTGGCCGCTGGTCTCGATCCGGGGCTCGGTTCCCTGGGCTTCGCCCCGCGGCAGGATAACGGAAAACAGGGTGCCGCGGCCGGGCTGGGATTCCAGGCGCAGGGGCAGGTCGAGGAGTTCGGCGTAGCGGCGCACGATGGCCAGACCGAGACCGAGCCCCTCGTCATCGCGACTGCCCCCCTCCAGGCGCTCGAACTCGTCAAAAATGCGTACCTGGTCCTGCGGCGAGATCCCCGGGCCGCAGTCGATCACCTGCAGCTCGGCACCCCCGGGCCGGCGACGCAGCCCGAGCAGCACATCCCCCGGCGCGCCGTATTTGATCGCGTTGCCGAGCAGGTTCTGCAGCACCCGGTAGACCAGCGCACGGTCGCTGTAGAGCCACAGTGAACCGGGACGGCAGCGCAGGCGCACGCCGGCACGGCGGGCGGCGGGGCCGAACTCGTCCGCCAGCTGCTGCAGCAGCGGTGCGGCGGCGAAATGCTCACGCTGCGGCTGCTGACGACCAGCGTCCAGCCGCGCCATTTCGCGCAGCTCGGCAATCAGCTG
>JAWLGG010000461.1:0-3078 GCA_041685155.1 Chromatocurvus sp. | reverse complement strand
TGGCCCGCCTGCGCGAGACCCTGGCCGACATCGAGCTCCAGATCGCGGACCGGGCGGCCGAGTCGGGGCGTGCCGAGGAGGCCCAGGCGAGGCTGCAATACGTCCGTGACTACTACCCCGGCACCCCGGCCGGGCGCAAGGCGGCCGACCGCCTCGCCGCACCGAACGACCGAGAGACACCGTCCGACTAAACCGCCCCGGCCACTGCCTTACCCAAGGCGTGGCTACCGTACCCCGCACACCCCCGCCAAGCCGTGACGGCCCGCGCCGCTTATCCGCCGGGCGATAGCCCTGCCAGCAGGTACACCGCGTTGAACAGGATATGCAGCGCAATGGGCAGTCGCAGATTCCCGTAGCGCTCGCGAAAATGCCCGAGCACCAGTGACGGCACCACCACGGCCAGCGCCCAGAGCGGCGGCTGGTGGACCAGGTGCATCACGACGAACAGCAGGCTGGTGAGGAGATTGGCCTGCGTCAGCCCCAAGTGTGCTCGCCGAAAGCCCCGGCGGCGCAGCAGCTCGCCCTGCAGCACGCCGCGAAAGAGCCATTCCTCGACCACCGGGTAGAGCAGCAGCATCGCCAGCAGCTGCCAGGGGTCCGAGACGATGGACCACGCATACCCCGGCGCCATAAACACCCACAGCCCCATGCCCACCGTGACGGTGCCCGCGAGCACCAGGTGCAGGTGTGGATCACGCCACAAGGAGACCGGCGCGTGTTGGTGGCTCATGAGCCCCCCTGGTTCGAGGACATGGAGAATTCGATTAGCCCCTGACGGGAACGGTCGCCCGTCTTGGCGGGACTTTCATCGAGTCGACTCGTGGAAGGAATGACCGGCCCGACCACGGCAGCGTGGGTCACCCTGCTCGAGACGGGCCCTCGGAATCCTAAGCAACACTCGACACGAGCGTGCCCGGCCCGAATTTATCAGCGCCATCCTCGGGGCTAGAGGTTAACGGCCCACACGCCCGTGACCACTATCAGCGGAATGATCCCATCACGGCGACATACCGAAGCGCAAACCTCCTGACGATCACTGGCCTCGTTGAAGGCGGCCGCTCTCATCTTCCCAAGAACAAGCTCCCGCCGTTGCTTTCACTGCCCCCAGGCCGATCAACCGCACGGCAAACCACTCAAGCAATCATCAATGTCCCCGTCACTGCGTGCAAGGCAGCCCCATTAACCCCTTTCACCAAGGCTGCTACCCCCGCGCTGCAAAGTGTATTCAACCTGCTCAAGCGCACGGGCTAGGGCTTTCCTCGAATATTAGTTAATCCACATATATGCAGAACCTATCAGGAGGCGATCCTCATAAGAAAAAAAATCATAAAATCAGAGCTTTACTATGCCGCAAAAGCAAGCCTTAATAGGTAGTGCCGGGTGTCAAATCCATCTGGAGACTGTCCACAAAGATACTCAGCCAGCCTCACCGTGGAATCCACTACGCATGCGCGCTGCCTGAATCATGAGCAAAGAAGGGAGATTGGTGATGAGACAACAAAGGAATACATTCCGCCTGGCGCCCATCGCGGCAACACTAATAGCCATGGGGGCGACGATCGGAACCGTGCAAGCGCAGGAGGTGACGGTGACCGCCCCGGCCCTGTCCGGCTGGAACACTGAAAACACGCTTACAGTGAACGGGACATCACAGAATGGGCAGACATTCATCTACCCAACAACCGTGCTCCGGGATACAGACGAGGCTGGCGACAGTGACGGCACGGGCAGTGTCGGTTATATCTCCTGGCAGCTGGATGACGGCAGCGGTCGCGAGCCGGGCATACAGGTTGTGAATAACCTTGGGTTCGACGACTACAAGCTCAAACACTGCATCATGGCCTCAGGCCTTAGACCAGATGAGAACGACCCAGACACTCTCGTGGCCAAGAGCTGCGGAGACCCTCAAAGCAGCGCCAAACGCTACAAACTGGTGGCCACGGATGCCGGCACGGGGGTCGACTTGGTCTTTGACACGGCCGAACAAGATCTGACCTACCGAGATGCCGATCCAGGCGAAGATGGAAGGGTCTATCGGGTCTTTCAGAAGCTAATCAACGATACAGACGAGCGCATTCAGGCCCTGAGAGTCGAACTCGGCACCGGAACCGGCGGCACCTTCACCCCACTGGACCCCGCCACCACCGACATCGGTTTCGAACTCCGCCCGACGATTCCTCGCACTTTCTTTGGTGAGACCGGTGATGGGCCTGACGTGGAAGTCTGGGATCCAAACGAATACGCAGTATTCTCCCCATCGATGTTCTATGTAGGTGACGACCCGGCTGACCCGGAGTTTCGCTTCGACGAAGGCTTTTTCGACACCGCTAATGCGGGCCTTTTCCCCCCGGATGAGTTTGAAGTCGGTGACCAAAGCCAGTACATCGACAGCGGTACAGCCGCAAACGGCGACATTTTTGGCGCCACAACGGCGAACTACTTCGACCTGCCTGCCAATCAAGGCGCCGTCGCCGAGGTGCCCATCACCGGCACCGTATTCGGTTACATGCTGCCCGATTCGCAGCTTCCCACCGGCATCTACGAGGATGAAGATGGTGATGCGGCTACCGAGGGTGAACTGGTGGCCTGGTGGGACGGAAATGACTGGCGTTACGGCCAGGATAAGGACTTCGCCATCGTTCCCGACTCCCAGCTGGTGACTTGGGCGGAGCGCCCCCTGAGCGAAGACGAGGTGCTTCCGGGACCGCGGTACGAGGCCGCGCTGATCGACGATCTCGGTTCGATCAACATGGATTTCTTTATCTATCTCGGCGAGTCGTTTGACACCGTGAACACCCAGACCGTCACTATGCGTGTCATTGCCGAACCGGTGACGGGCACCGTTGCCGGGTCTGACGAGCCGCTCTGGATGAGCAGCAAGGCGCCCTCGCTGGAGAGCTACCTGGATGACGGCACCGACGACAGCACCACGATAGGCGGCGGTGGCGGCGGTGGCTGCACCATCGGCGGCAACCGTCCCTTCGACCCGCTGCTGCCGGGCCTGGCCCTGGCCGCGCTGGGCTATCTCGGCCTGCGCCGGCGCTGGAACGCGTGACGCTGACTAGCTGAAGCACGCCT
>JAWLGG010000037.1:0-12816 GCA_041685155.1 Chromatocurvus sp. | reverse complement strand
AAGCCGGGACATTAATGTAAAGCTTTGTCGTTTTAGTCGATAAAGTGCGAGGTAGACCACACTTTTTCCCGCTTTGAGCAAAGCCGTTTATGGGGGGGCGAGAGGGTGGGATTCGGATCTTTGTAAAAAAACTGACGCTAAGATGGGCATGCTGGACATCTTTTTAACCCGAACTGTTGCGGATAGAAAACAGGTGGCCGTCCGGCGACAAACGTTCAGCGAGGGCTATGTGAGAAAGCGGCTCGCCAAGGCGACAGGGCATGGATTGATGCTGATCAGGTAGGCACCTCAAGCCTCGAGCCATCCAGCCAGGGCATCAGACATCCTCAACCTTCCGAGCCTTCCACTGTTTGCAATGAACCAGGTGTAGCTGCCCGTCCCTCTCAAGTTTCAGGTCCACCCCACCATCAGGCCCTGCATTCAAATTCTGTCGGACCGTTTAGCCCTTGCGGCGGTATGCCTCAGCCAGCAGTTGCTCGAACTCGCACCACGGCAATGCCCGATGCTACCCAGATCTTTGTTGGTATCTACGGGACGCTGCTTTCTGCGGCCGTGGACATAAGCAAAGGGCATCGGGAGCAATAACAATAATCCCAGTATCGGAGCCACCGCGGCTAACGCCTCCTTGATGCCAGCTAATGCAGATCGGTTTTCAAATAGCAGGCCAGGTAGTGCATGGCCGACAAACAGATAGACGGTCAGTGCCGCACCGGGGCTGCACCACCACGGCATGCGCGAGAAGAGCCAGGGGTCCTTACCAGTCACATACGGGCTCCACGGATACTATAAATAACACGCCAATACTCCAACGCCTGGCAATCATATCGCTGGATTTTCTGCGAGAACGGACGCTCGGGACAGCGGGTTAATCTGGTATATTCTTTTTTGCACTCACGCGATGCCAAAGGTGATGCTATTGTCGTCGTCTCAGCAAACCTCCTCAACTGCCTCACCGTGACCGGCGAGGAGACCACAGTGCCGTCATGGCGTAGCCGGGAAGTCGGCTACGCGACCGCGCTATTCGCATTTGCGCTGACGGTGCTGTGTACGGCGTCCTATCACAGTGACGCCGAGGCGTGGGCGCAGGCATCGCCAGGCGCCATACTGTTCTTCGTGCTGTTCGGCTTGTTCACTATTCTCACGGGCTACCGCCACGCGAACGCCGGCTATCTGTCATTCGATCGCGTTGCGCAGGTTTCTGGCATCCTGGTGCTGGGTCCCCTGCCCGCCGCCTGGGTCAACGGTTTCGCATCGCTGCTCTTTCCCTGGGTCCAGAGGATTCGTAAGAGGGCCTGGCAGAAGGCTTTGGTTCCCTCACTGCACAACGCCGGCCTCATGGCATTGATGACCTGGTTGAGCGGCAGTCTCTACACTTCGCTGGATGGGCCGGTTCCTCTTGGCACACTGCAGGTGAACAATCTCATTCCACTGCTGGCGCTTCTGGTTGCCATGCAGCTGATCAACGATCTGATGATGTACCTTGAACTGCGGATTGTTGCAGGCAGGGGCGGCTGGCCGTTCAGCGCGTTCGTGATCGGGGTGGAGGGGGCTGCCGGCTTGTGCGCCATTTTTGTCGCAATTGTAATAAACCGCATGGAATTTCCCGTGGTGCTGTTGATGCTGGCACTGTTCGGGACGGGCATGCTTGTAATCACGCAGTTTGCGCGCATGCGTAACCGTCTTGAGGAAATCGTCAATGAGCGCACGCGTCTCCTGCGCGAGCAGGCAACTGAGCTGGAGCAGCAGGCAACGCATGACCAGCTCACCGGGCTATTCAACCGGCGCTTCGCCGAGCGTTTCCTTGAGGAAGGCATCACCGATTTCATCGAGCAGCAGCGCAACTTCTCGATCGCACTGGTGGATCTCGATCACTTCAAACTCGTGAATGACAACTTCAATCACGAGATTGGCGATGCGGTGCTCACGCGCGTCGCTGTCCTGCTGCAGGCAAACTGTCGTAGTGTCGACATGGTCGCTCGATTTGGTGGCGAGGAATTCCTGATCGGCTTTCCAAACACTGATCTCGTGAACGCGGCACGCGCCTGTGAGCACATCCGCAGGTCTGTCGAGGCGACAGACTGGAGTGACCTCGCTCCCGGCCTGCACGTGACTCTCTGTATTGGTGTGGCGCAGATGCGTCCGGGATACGACCGCAGTCGGCTTCTACGCACCGCTGACGAGCGCCTGTACCTGGGCAAGCGGGCAGGACGTAACAGGGTAACCGCTGACCCTGTTGCCTTATAAACACCCCGAGGGGCTCACGATACCAACTCAGAAATTGTCCTGGATATAACGAGACACATTGAGCTTTCCGCTGCGCACCCGGAACTCCCCCTCGACCGTCACGGTCGTACCAGCGAAGAAGTTCCAGCGCACGGAGCCGCTTCCCAGTTCGCCGCCGAGCTCTGTGTTGTCACCGAGGGACAGACGGACCACGCCCGCGCCATACCCGTAGCAGGGAATCCAGGGATGCTACTCGTGCACGGCGAGCAGCGGATTGAAGCCGGAGCAAACTCGCGCAACGCGCGCCTGGTGCCGTTGACCGAGGCCCTCACTGCTCCTCAGAATGGAATCAGCGTGTAGCCGTCGCTCTGCAACTGCACGTGGGCAGACATGGCCGAGAGCGCCATGGTAACCGCGGGATTCAGGTCTTCCCGCTGAAAGCCACGATGAACCGCCGTCTGGCCGCAGATATAGATTTTCACGCCAGCGCTGGCCAGACCCGCGATGAGTTCCGTGTTCGGATTGTCCACATTGAAGCGCTCCCTGTAGGCCACGTCTGTCAGCAGGTCTTTCGCGGCGGCACCATGGACGACCAACGTCACCTCGAGGCTCTCGGGGGAAGTGCCCGCCCGGGCCTGCATATTGAGGAACCGGGCCACGGAATCGATACCCCGGTTCAGTTCATCTGCCGAGGCCGCGGTCGTGGAAAGGTCCTTGCTGACCCGGTAGCCGCGATCATCGGCCAGGGAAAAAGCGTCCTCCCCGACGGCGTACACCGGCCCGTAGCCCTCGACCAGGGGCCCCGTACTGGCTTCGGGATCGTCAGCGGCAAGGAGAAGCGGGGAAAAGCAGAAACAGGAGCACAAGGCAATGATCGAGCGCATGGAACACATTCCTCCTTAATGGATACAGCGATAGAAATCTATACAGACAGTGACGGACGAAGACAGGCTCGGCATTCACAGCCGGATTACTCTCACTGACCAAGCCGCTCCTCGCACGCCGCGCGGGTCTGGCTGGTGATCATGGCACCGCTCTCCGAGCGACCAAACCAGGCACCGTCACGCTCCGTGCACCCGCTGTTTTCAGTCGCCGTCGCGCCATCATCGGCGGAATCCGTGGACGAATTGCCGCCACAGCCCGCAAGAAGTAGCGCGGTCAGGGCGATCAAGAGAGTGGCATGGGCTGTCGTCGGCATAACTGACTCCTCGAAAAGACACCAGGTGCAGGACGCGGTGAGATCACGGCGGCCCCGCGAAGGCATCGGGGATGAAATAATGCAGCTCACACCTGTCATGGCCGCAGCGGGTTGAACACTACGCCAGGAACCCGGACAAGTCGAACCGTAGCCGGATTTACACCCGGTTGACATCGTCACCGGAGCTCAATCATTCTGGGGTCAGGTCCGGGACCAGGTCCCGGACCTGACCCCAAAGAGAATTCACAGTGCCAGACCATAGCAACCCCGCAGGACCTGTTTTCATCGTCGGACTGTCGCGCAGCGGTACCAAGCTGTTGCGCAACATGCTCAACGGCCATCCGAATATCTGTATTCCCGATCGGGAAAGCTATTTCATTCCTTACACGCTGACCCACATCGGCCATCGTGGGGTAAGACCGGACAGCAGGTCCCGCGCTCGATTCATTCGCCACCTGCGGCGCAGCGTCTTCTACCGCAACATGAATGAGCACGCGGTCGCGCTTCCGCTAAGCACCCTCAAGGGCCTGGTGGAAAACGGCGACACATGGCCAGGCATCATCGAATCCATCTTTCGCCACTACACAGGCACCCAAGGCAGCGCGGTCATCTGGGGTGACAAAACGCCAAAATACCTGAAACATATACAGTTGCTGAGCGACAACTTTGCGGGGGCGCGGTTTCTGCATATCTACCGCGATCCACGTGATCGGGTCCTGTCCGCGAACAGGGCCTGGGGCGCGAACATCTACATCGGCGCCCAGCAGTGGCTGGATACCATGCAGGAGGCTTCTCGCCAGGGAGCGGCCCTGGGCGCGGCCTACAAACCGATCAGCTACGAATCGCTCATATCCCGACCGGCAGAGGTGGTCACGGATATCTGCGACTTTCTTGATCTGGAGTTTGATCCGGCCATGCTCAACCTTGAAGAGCCGGTTGAGCGTCGAGGCGACATGACGCACGCAACGCGACAGCATACGGAGATTCTCGCCACGAATCAGAAAAACTATCTCACAGGCATGACGCCGCGCCAGCTGGCAAGGGTGGAACGGATCGTCTTCCCCTACGCTTCAGAGCTGGGTTATCTACCCCAGCACCCGGTTATCAGACAACGTCCTCTTGGCAGGCTGGAGAAGCTGCTTTTCCTGCTGCCCCACACGATCGGTAATCTGCGCCTGCCGACACGGCGCTGGGGAATCGTGGGCGGCATCAGGCACGCGTGGTCAAGCTGGCGGCTATGAATCATTCGTTCCGACGAGCTCCCGCCCGAAACGCCGCAGGTCCGGCGGCAGCTCAAAAAGGTCGAGGCCCAACGCTACCAGATCGCGGTTCGCCCGGAGGCATGCCAGGTAGTCCGGGTCGTGCTGGAAACACTGCCATCTGGACGTCAGTCGCATGGCCCGGGCATCGCCATCGTACCGCGTGTTGTCGAATGACGATCCTCCCGCATGCCCGCTGACGGCGCCAAGGTGTTTATCTGAACATCGCAGACCGACCTGGCTCGCCAGGTCCTTCCGATACGCCTGCTCACTCAGCCAGCGGTTGTAGTTCACCCTGACTGCCCCGGGCAGATAGTGGCTGATGTCTGCGTACTCGCGCGCATACTCCCGCCACAGCGGCGGCCACTGCCGGTTGTCAGATATCTCCTGTGACTTTGCCTTGTAGGAGGCTGCCCAGTTGAACGGATCGCGCAGCTGCAGGAGTGTCACCGTGCGCGCGGCCTCCAAGCCCAGCAACATTGTCTGCCTGGCCAGATGCGCCAGGTTCTGGCTCTGAAAGATCACCACGATCAGTGATTCCCGATCGCGTAAAGTCACAACACTTTCATCGCCATTATCGTCCAGGGCAAGGACCGGGCTTCCGGCGTACAGGTAAATCGGCAATGGGCTGTCGCCGCGGGTCCTCGACATTGGGGAAGACAGGCCCAGGCGCTTCATGGGGCTGTTATTGACCAGCCGGCCCGCCGCATCCATACCGAGCAGCCAGTTGGCCACCGCGTGCAGGCCCGAGCGCTTGAGGCCCACCAGGATGATCAACGTGTCGACGCGAACCGGTGCATTGCGGGCAGCACGGCGCGGGCTCGGATCAAGTCGCCGCAGGCGCTGCCGCACATCGCCCAACAGATGCCGCATCGGATCCAACCGCCGACCGCGAGCGACACAAGCCAGGCGGGAGAGCCTTCGCTGCAGATCCCGGCGGAAAACAGGCGCTGCCCTCAAAGCCCCAGCAGCCACGCCCCGGCGAGCAGTGACAACCCGCTGGCCATCCCGTAGCACAGCCAGCCGGCCACGCGGTGCGAGACCGGTACGTGCAGGTCGGCAAGCCCATGGCAGATGCGGTGGAAGGTGTGAAAGAAAATCAGAGACAGCACGGCAAAGGCGGCAAGGGCACCCAAGGGGCTGCCAAGAGCGGCGCGCAGCCTCTGGTAGGCGCCAGCGGGCGCATCGGCATCCAGACCCGGCAGCACCACGAGACTCACCAGAACCAGCGAAGGCCCGACCAGGGCCAGCAGCATTCCCCCGGCTCCAAACAGTGACCAGGCAATGGGTTCCGCAGACCGGCGCGGCCGCTGACGGTTCCCGCTCATACCGCGCTTCCCGCCAGCCAATGCCAGGCCAGCGCGGGGAGCGCCGTCCAGCAAAACACCGCGAGGCCGACGCTCCCCCAGCGCAACCAGGCCGCGGGCACCTGGCCGCCCGGGGTGTACAGCACAAGTATCTTGGGCAGGAGCTGGAACCAGGTCCACGCATGCCCCAGTGCGGCGAGCAGCGCGATGCCCTGCAGCACCTGCAGCGGGGGCGAGGCCATCCACAGCAGCCAGTCCTGGAAAGCCACCTCCCCGCGACCGAGTGCATACAGGCCGTAAAGCAGGCACAGCGCGTAAAGCAGAAGCGGTACCGCGGTGGCCTCGCGCAGCATGTAGCGCCGGTAGGCCGGGTGACGCCACCACCAGAGCGGGGTCTGTCGCGGCTGCCAGGGCCTACGCATCGTCGCGGCCCTTCAGCAGGCGGAACAGGTTGACCGCGTAATTGACGTTGGAGGCAACCTTGCCCTGGTTGATGGCCGCCGCAGGGTCCACATCCTTGGGACAGACATCGGAGCAATAGCCGACAAAAGTGCAGGCCCAGACGCCGTCGTCGCCATTCAGGTAGGGCATGCGTGCCTCGCGGCCCTCGTCGCGTGAGTCGAGATTGTAACGCTGCGCGAGCGTCAGCGCGGCGGGGCCGAGAAAATCCGGATTGCGCCCGAATTGCGGGCAGGCGGCGTAGCACAGACCGCAATTGATGCAGTGGCTGAAGGATTCGTAGCGCGCCATCTGCACCGGCGTCTGCCGATATTCCCCCTCGCCTGCCGCCGCGGGCGGCTCGCGCTGCAGCCAGGGCTGAACCGTCTCGATATGCGCGAGCATCGGCTCGATATCCCCCACCAGATCCCGCTCCACCGCCAGGTTCTCCAGCGGCCGGACGGCGATCTCGCCGGCATCGGCGTAGTGGCGCAGGAAGGTCTTGCAACCCAGCCGGGGCTCATCGTTCACCATGACACCACAGCTGCCGCAGATTGCCATACGGCAGGACCAGCGGTAGCTGAGGCTCGCATCCAGGTGATCCTTGATGTGGTTCAGGGCATCCAGCACGGAGGTGTCTTCGCTCCAGGGCACCTCGAACGACTGCCACCAGGGGGCGTTGTCCTCCTCGGGGCGATAGCGCTGCACGCGAATGTTCAAATGTCCACTCATGCGCTCTTCTCCACGGCCGCCTTGTCGCCAGCCTCGCCGTAGTGCCGCTCGCCAGGGGGCAGGCGCGTAATCACCACCGGCTGCCATTCCACGGCGGTCGATCCACTGACATCGCGTCGTACCAGGCTGTGGCACAGGAAACGCTGATCGTCGCGTGCCGGCTCGTCCAGCCGCTGGTGGCTGCCGCGTGACTCCTCCCGCCCGAGTGCGGCCTGCGCCATGGCGCTCGCCACATCCAGCTGACAGCCGAGCTCGATGGCGCTCAGCCACTCGGTATTGAACACCCTGCTGCGATCGGAAAGCCCCAGTTCGCGGTAACGTGCCTGCAACTGCGACAGCTCCTCGCAGGTCGCGGCCAGATCGTCGCCGCTGCGGAAAATACCCGCACCGCGCTCCATGCTGTCACCCAGCGCGTCACGTATGGCGGCGAGTGACTCGCTGCCATCGGCCTCGCGCAGGGCATCCCAGCGGCCCGCATTGTGCGCGACCTGCTCGCGCAGGGCGGCGGAGTCGGCAGGCCCGGCGGCACGCGCGTGCCGGGCCGCCTGCTCACCGGCGACCCGTCCGAACACGCTCAGCTCCGCCAGGGAATTGGAGCCCAGCCGGTTGGCCCCGTGCAGGCCGACGCTGGCACACTCTCCCGCGGCAAACAGTCCCGGCAGCGGGGTGGCCGTGTGAATGTCCGTCTGGATGCCGCCCATGGTGTAGTGCGCCGTCGGCCGTACCGGGATGGGTGCAACGACCGGATCGACCCCGACGTAGGCCGTGGCCAGCTCGCGGATAAAGGGCAGGCGCTCGTTGATGCGCGTCTCGCCAAGATGGCGCAGGTCCAGGTGGACGGCGTCGCCGCGGGAAGTCTGCAATACCCTGCCGGCGCGCGCTTCGTGCCAGAAAGCCTGGCTCAACCGGTCGCGCGGGCCCAGTTCCATGTACTTGGTGCGCGGCGAACCGGGCGGCGTTTCGGGTCCGAGGCCGTAGTCCTGCAGGTAGCGGTAACCCTCCGCATTCAGCAGCAGCCCGCCCTCGCCGCGGCAGGCCTCGGTGATCAGAATACCCGAGCCCGGCAGGCCGGTGGGGTGGTACTGCACGAACTCCATGTCACGCAGCGGCACGCCCTGGCGCCAGGCCATGGCCATGCCATCCCCGGTCACGATGCCGCCGTTGGTATTGAAGCGATATACCCGGCCCGCGCCGCCGGTGGCGAGAACAACCGCCCCGGAGCGCAGGCACACGTGTCGGCCTTCGCGCATGTCGATGGCCTGAACGCCCACAACCCGCCCCTCGTCGACCACCAGGTCGGTGCAGAAAAACTCGTCGTGACGCTGTATCGAGGGGTACTTGAGCGAGGTCTGGAACAGGGTATGGAGGATGTGAAAACCGGTCCGGTCCGCGGCGAACCAGGTGCGCTCGATCTTCATGCCGCCGAAGGCGCGCACGTTCACCCGCCCATCCTCGCGACGGCTCCAGGGGCAACCCCAGTGCTCGAGGCGCAGGTTTTCCTCGGTCGCGTGGTCGACGAAGTAGTCCACCACGTCCTGGTCACACAGCCAGTCTCCCCCCGCAACGGTATCCGCGAAGTGATCGGATGTGCTGTCGTGGTCCTGGACCACACCCGCGCAGCCGCCCTCGGCAGCGACGGTGTGACTGCGCATGGGGTAGACCTTGGACAACAGCGCAATGCGCAGCTCGGGTGCTTCCTCCGCGGCCGCTATGGCCGCGCGCAGACCGGCGCCACCGCCGCCAACGATGACGATATCCGCATCGATGTACTGCACATCCGCCGGCGGGCCGGCAGCAGCTTTGCCCGCCACGCTATCGGCCCTCAGCGGCATGAATGAAATCGAACGGCTCCACCAGCACCGGCATATCGTCGCTGCAGACCTTGCCGTATCGGGCCAGCAGGCCGTTCCAGTACTCCCGGTGCAGGGGCATCCACACCGCCGGGTCCTGCACCGGCGGGCCATCCAGCCCCGTCTCCGCGGGACCGATCTCGCCGAAGGTGGTTTCACGAACGTCGGTGATACGCACCACGAGGCGCGGCGTGCCGCTGTAATCTGTCAGGATCACCGGCGTGCCCGGGGCGGCAGCCGGAAAGTCATTCGCCGCCATCACCCAGGGCAGACTGAAGGTGGCGACCTTGGTGCCCGCCTGAACAAATTCAATGATCGTTTCCGTGGTCTCGGCGTCAATGCCCAACGAGCGCACATGGTGAGGTCCGGCAAGGTCCGGATGGGCCGCCGTCGCCTCATCCCAGAAGGCGTCCAGGGCAGAGGCGTCGGGCTGGGCCGGACCGTCGGCAATCGTAATGTAGCGTGTCATCGTCATTGAACTCCGCACGGTGTTGCAACGACCTTACAACATGTCGACAGGCCGGGTAAGAGCCCGTCGCGCCGGCGCCTATCGTATTTTCTTGTCGCGGTGATCGATTTTTTCGTGTGGAATATCGTTTTCAATCGGATTACTCTTAAAAGTGTCAGTGTCCGTACGCTAACATGTGCCGGACAAAACACGCACGACTTCGCAAGGGGAGTGCTACACAAAGGTATACGGTAGCGCTCGACCATCAGCAATGACGAGTAAGCGAAAGGACCCATAATCATGTTCAAGAAAACACTGCCCGCAATTGCGGTAATGGCCGCACTATCCCACCTGACGCCCGGTTCGGCGCTCGCCATGGGCGAAGCAAAGACGAATCAGGACTGGTGGCCCAAAATGCTGGATCTGACGCCGCTGCGTCAGAACGCCGAGGATCACAACCCGCTGGGCCCCGACTACAACTACGCAGAACGCTTCAAGACCGTTGATGTCGCCAGGCTGGAAAAGGAAATCGAGGAGTTGATGACCACCTCCCAGGACTGGTGGCCCGCTGACTGGGGCAACTACGGCCCGTTCTTCATCCGTATGGCGTGGCACAGTGCAGGCACCTACCGCATCGGAGACGGTCGCGGCGGCGCCGGCGGCGGCCAGCAGCGTTTCGAGCCGCTCAACAGCTGGCCGGACAACGCCAACCTGGACAAGGCTCGTCGCCTGCTGTGGCCGATCAAGCAGAAGTATGGCGCCGACCTGTCATGGGCCGACCTGATCGTCCTGGCCGGCGATGTAGCCATGAAGTCCATGGGCTTCAAGACCTATGGCTTCGCCGGCGGTCGCGAAGACGACTGGCAGCCCGACCTCGTCTACTGGGGGCCGGAAGAAGCAATGCTCGCCAATGAAGAGCGTTATGACGGCGACCGCGAGCTGGAAAACCCCCTGGGCGCCTCGATGATGGGCCTGATCTACGTGAACCCGGAAGGTCCGAACGGGAACCCGGATCCGGTAAAGGCCGCACATGACATCCGCACGACCTTCGGCCGCATGGCCATGAACGACGAAGAGACCTTTGCCCTGATCGCCGGTGGTCACACCTTCGGCAAGGTCCACGGAGCACACAAGGCCGCTGACTGTCTGGGACCCGAGCCGGCCGCTGCCGGCGTGGAACGACAGGGGCTTGGCTGGAAGAACGATTGCGGCAAGGGCAATGCGGAAGACACCGTCACCAGCGGCCTTGAAGGCGCCTGGACCCAGGCACCCACCGAGTGGACCATGCTGTATCTGTCCAATCTGTACAACAACGAGTGGGAGCTGACCGAGAGCCCCGGCGGCGCCAAACAGTGGACGGCAAAGGATGGCGCCCTTGACGGCTCGGTGCCGGATGCGCATGTGGAAGGCAAGATGAACGCGCCGATGATGCTCACTACCGATATCGCTCTGAAGAAAGATCCGGCCTACCGCAAGATCGGCAAGCGCTTCCTCGAGGATCAGGAAGCCTTTGAGGATGCCTTCGCACGGGCATGGTTCAAGCTGATTCACCGCGACATGGGCCCGACCACGCGCTTCGTCAACTCCACGGCACCGGACGAGCAGCTGATCTGGCAGGACCCGGTTCCGGAAGCGGACTACGACATGATTGACGATGGCGACGTCGCCACGCTCAAGTCGGCGATTCTCGATACGGGTCTGAGCACGTCAGAGCTGGTGCGGGCGGCCTGGGCATCGGCAGCCACCTACCGCGGCACCGACATGCGCGGCGGTGCCAATGGCGCGCGTATCCGTCTTGAGCCGCAGAAGGACTGGGCGGTCAACGACCCGAAAGAGCTACGCAAGGTATTGAAGGAACTGGAGAAGGTCCAGAAGAACTTCAACCGCAAGGCAGGCAGCAAGCAGGTGTCCATGGCAGACCTGATTGTGCTTGGTGGTGCGGCCGCTATCGAGCAGTCCGCGAAGAAGGCAGGACACGACGTTGAGGTGCCCTTCGCACCGGGCCGCACGGACGCGACCCAGAAGCAGACCGACGCGGAATCCTTCGCCGTGCTGGAGCCGAAGTTCGATGGCTTCCGCAACTACTACGACGAAGGGCTGGAGTACTCACCGGCAGCGCTGCTGGTGGAGCGAGCCGATCTGCTCGACCTCACGGTTCCGGAAATGACGGTGCTGGTCGGCGGCATGCGCACGCTGGATGCCAACGCGGCACGCGCCGGGCACGGTGTCTTCACCGACGAGCCGGGCACATTGAGCAATGACTTTTTCGTCAACCTGCTCGATATGTCCACCAAGTGGACGCCGGCGGAAGGCAAGCCCTACGTGTTTGAAGGCCGCGATCGCAGCAGTGGCGACCTGAAGTGGACCGCCACCGAAGCGGACCTGGTGTTCGGCTCCAACGGCGAGCTCCGCGCCGTGGCCGAGGTGTACGCCTTCGACGGCTCGGAAGAGAAGTTCGTCAAGGACTTCATCGGTGCCTGGACCAAGGTGATGCAGGCGGACCGTTTCGATCTGAAATAGGCCGGCCGACACCCCCCGCTTCAAGGAGATATGTCACTCCAGGAAGTCGGAATGTGAGTGAAAAGGGGCCCTTGTGGCCCCTTTTTTTGCTGGTCAGTCGCGAAACGTCACCGGGATGTCGATGCGATCACATTGGGCAGGCTGGCTTGCAGCGGGCGCCGCTGGCATAGTGAATGCCAATAAGAAACGACAGCACACCAAGGGAGATGCGTTTGGATGACTGCACCCGGAATGGCGTGCGCACGCCTCGAATGAAACTTGGCGTCACACAGCTGACAGCCACCTACGCCGCGGTTGCAGGCGCGTGGATTCTTGTAAGCGATATTCTTCTTTTCGATTATCTCCCGGCGTTTTTCGATACCCAGCTGGGCAGCGTGGCCAAGGGCCTCGCCTTTGTTCTGGTCACCAGTGCGCTGCTCCATGTGCTGGCGCTGCGCCTTACCCGGACAGAGCGTGACCTGCAGTTCGCCAGCGTCGCCAGCGACCTGGACTTCCTGCGCCTGCCCGAGTTCTTTACCGCGTTGCCGGTTGTCGTCTATGTGCTGGAGAATCGGGAAGGGAGCATGATCCCGGTCTGGGTCAGCGAGAATATCGAGCAGATTCTGGGCTATCCGCGGGAAGATGCAATGGCCCGGGAGTGGTGGTTCGATCACCTCTTCCCGGAGGAAGCGGAGAACGTAGCAGGTGAAAACGCCGCGATAGTGGCCGGGGGTGGCGGTGCCCACGCCTACCGCGTGCGGCATCGCGATGGCCAGGCCCTCACGCCGCTTCTGCCGAGGTTCGTGAACTTGTTGAAAGACAGCAGCGCAAAAAACCACGGCAGGTAGGGCAGAACACCCGG
>JAWLGG010000460.1:0-3088 GCA_041685155.1 Chromatocurvus sp. | reverse complement strand
GCATGACGCCCTTCGACGCCGTGAATCATGCGATGACCACAGTCTCCACTGGGGGTTACGCCACGGATGACCGCTCCATGGGGCGTTTTGCCAGTCCGGTATTGTGGGTGGGAACGATTTTCATGCTGATAGGCGCCCTGCCATTTACACTGATCATCAGCTTTGCCAACCGTCCACGGCGCGCATTGCTGACAAATCAGCAGGTCATCGGCCTGCTCGGTATTGTTGCGACGGTGACGACGGCATTGTCACTGCATCTCGCCTTCAACCAGGAATACGCACCGGTCGACGCCCTGACGCAGAGCGCCTTCAATCTGGTATCCATTATCACGACAACAGGGTATGCCTCGTCGGATTACACGCTGTGGGGACCCTTTGCCATCGCTCTGTTCTTTATCGTCATGTTTATCGGTGGTTGCTCGGGGTCCACCAGCGGCGGTATGAAGGTGTTTCGCTTTCAACTCAGCTACCTGTTCCTGCGCAGCCAGATTCAGCGGCTGATCCACCCCCAGGGGATCTTCGTCACCGTCTATAACCGCAAACCCCTGCCCGACGACATCATGCTCTCTGCGGTTGCCTTTTCGTTTCTGTTCTTTGTCTGCCTGGCCACCTTCACCCTGCTGCTGGCCATGCTGGGTCTCGACCTTGTGACCAGCCTGACGGCGGCGGCGACCGCGTTGACCAATGTAGGTCCTGGACTTGGCGACATCATTGGTCCAGCAGGTAATTTTGCGCCATTGCCAGACAGCGCAAAGTGGTTATTGTGTTTCGCCATGATCATGGGACGCCTCGAACTGCTGACCGTGATTGTGCTGTTCTCACCCATTTTCTGGCGCGGATGAAAGCGGCGATGAAACTCACAGCCTTAACGCAATCAAAAATACTGGCGCTGACATTGCCCTGGCTCATGCCGCTTGTGGCCACCGCGCTCTCGCTACTGCTGATGGGACGTCTCACGGGAGAGAACCTGCCGCTGATCTACCTCATCGGCGTACTCGTCACAGCAGTCAGCACTCGACTCCGCCCGGCGCTGGTCTGCGCAGTGCTGAGCTTTCTTGCCTACAACTTTTTCCTGACCGAGCCCACCTATTCGCTGAAGATGCTGCATCAGTCCGATGTCCTCACCGCGGTCATACTCATGCTTGCGGCGCTGATCACCGGTCATCTGGCCGGCAGGCTCAAGGAGCAGGTCGACGCACTAAGAGCCAGCGAGTCCTGGAATATCCAGCAGATGGCCTGTGCCCGGGAGCTGGCGGCGGCCTCCAGCGAGTCCGCCATCGTAGACGCCGTCATCGTACACTTGCAGCAGACACTCGGCTGCCACGTGCGATCGTGTGAGGACTCCTGTGCGGCGCCGGCGCCAGCGTCGGGCGATAGCTCGGGCTCCGCGACCTGGTCGACGGACACCGCCGGCGCGACCATCCACTTTCTGGACGCGAGTGGCGTGCGCTTCGCATCCCTGCGGCTTTCCGCGACCGAGCCACTGACAGACTGGCACCACGACCGACTGAACGCCATCATGAACCTGACGAGCCTGGCCTGGACGCGCGTGCAGCTCGCGCAATCCCTGAGACTGGAGACCCTGGACAAAGAGCGGGAGCAGTTGCGCGCGACGCTGCTGTCTTCCATATCCCACGATCTGCGCACGCCACTGTCGACGATGATCGGCTCTGTCTCCAGCCTGATCGACCTGTCTGATTCGCTGAGCGGTACGCAGCGAAATGAGCTGCTCGCCAACACGCTGACCGAGGCGCGGCGCCTCGACCGCTATATCCAGAAACTCCTCGACATGACGCGCCTGGGGCGTGGCGAACTGACGCTGGACCGTGACTGGATTGGCCTCGACGATATCATCAGTGTCGTCATGCGGCGTGCAGAGCCCCTCATGGACGAGCAGCAGCTGGAGCTGGAACTGCCAGACGACCTGCCACTGCTGCATGTGCACCCCGCGCTGATCGAACAGGCCCTATTCAATGTTCTGGAGAACGCGATCCGCTTCTCGCCGGCCGGAGAAAAGATACGCATAACGGCCCGCCGTGATGGTGACCATGTTCATATCGACGTCTATGACAACGGCCCGGGGATTGCACCGGCCGATCGCGAAAACGTCTTCGACATGTTCCACACCTTCAGCCACGGGGATCAATTCGACGCCGGCACGGGGCTGGGGCTGGCCATCTGCCGCAGCATCATGGGCGCCCATGGGGGTGAGGCACTGATCCTTGAGAGCCCCCCTCGCCGCGGCACCACGGTGCGCATGAGCCTGCCGGTGAGTGAGGCCGGTATTGTCGAGGACGTCGACGAATGACCCACGTTCTGGTGATCGATGACGATGCCCAGATTCGTCGTTTCCTGACGATCTGCCTGGGGTCGCAGGGCTACACCATTATCGAGGCAGAAGACGGCACGCAGGGAGCCAGGTTCTGTGCCCTGCAGCAACCGGACCTGGTGATCATGGACCTCGGGCTCCCGGATATGGATGGCCACGATCTTCTCAAAGATCTGCGCACGTTCTACGAAGGTCCGGTGATTGTCCTGTCTGTGCGGGACAGCGAGCGAGAAAAAGTGGCGGCGCTGGACGGCGGCGCCAATGACTACGTGGAAAAGCCGTTCGGTGCCAACGAGTTGCTGGCTCGAGTCCGCTCCACGCTGAGAACCTTCAGGGCGATCGATGTTCCGCCCGCGATCTACGACGATGGCAACCTGCAGGTGGACATCGCCAGCCGACGGGTGGCGCTTGCGGGCGAGGAGGTCCATCTGTCCAGAAAGGAGTTCGAACTGCTCCGCTGCCTGATCGCACATCCTGGCCGCATCATCACCCAGCAACAGCTTCTCAAGGATATCTGGGGTCCACAACACCACCAGGATTCGCATTACCTGCGGGTTTTCATCGGTCGCCTGCGCAATAAGCTCAAGGACGAGCCGACGCGCCCGCGATACATACAGACAGAGGCAGGCGTCGGCTACCGCTTCATCGGCAACTGAAAGGAGACGCATATGCAGATCATTATTCTGGGTGCGGGGCAGGTCGGAAGCAGTCTCGCAAGCCACCTGGCCAATGAAGACAACGATATCACTGTTGTCGATA
>JAWLGG010000036.1:0-12842 GCA_041685155.1 Chromatocurvus sp. | reverse complement strand
CCAGTACAGCAGGAAGCTGGACACGGGACTGCGGTTCTCCGGCGTTCGCCAGATGCGGTTGAAGCTCTTTTCGATGTTGCGCAGCATCAGAATCGCCGTGCCGCCGAGGAAGGCGATCCCGAAGCCGGTGAGGTTCTTCGCCTGCCGGGAAAACTCGTTCAGGTAGTCCTGTATTTCCTGGGATGCCTCGGGCATGAGGTAGTCGAAGAGCAGGTTCTGGATGTCGCCTTCGAGACCCTTGAATGCGGGCACTGCAGAGGCCACGGTGTAAAGCACCGTGAGCAGGGGCACCAGCGCGAACAGGCTCATGTAGGTGAGCGCCGCCGCCGTGTCGTTGCAGCGGTCGGCTCTGTATCGCGCAAGGAAGTACTTGAGCCGGCGCAGCAGGGGCTGCCACTTGTCGGGTGCGCTGATCATCGGTGAATTATTGCACGATTACGGGTGCGCCACGACGCGCTGAGGGGTCGACGCGTCGAGACCGGCTGCCCTTTGCTATAATGCGCCACTCTACAGCAGGAGTCCGGCATGTCCGCGATTACGCTCTACCACAATCCGCGCCGCGCCAGGTTGCCTGCCGCGACGGTACGGTTTTCATGACTTCCAGACCCTATGTCCTTGTTGTCTATTACTCGGCCAGTGGCGCCACTGCCCGGATGGCGGCCGAGGTGGTTCGCGGCGTGCAGCAGCTTGCCGGCATCGACGCGCGGCTGCGTACCGTGCCGAGGGTGTCGGCAGAACCGGCGCAGGTGGCGCCGGAGGTGCCCGAGGAGGGCCCCGTCTACTGCGAGTTGGAGGACCTGCGACACTGCAGTGCCCTGGTCCTTGGCAGTCCCACGCGCTTTGGCAATATGGCGGCGCCCATGAAGTACTTCATCGACAGCACATCCGAGCTCTGGCTCAGTGGCGCGCTCATCGACAAGCCGGCAGCCGTGTTCACGTCGACCTCGAGCCTGCACGGCGGGCAGGAAAGCACGCTGCTGAGCATGCAGCTGCCGCTCCTGCACCACGGTATGCTGCTGGTCGGCCTGTCCTACGGTGAGCCCGGACTGACGCGTACCCGCGGCGGGGGTACACCCTACGGGGCCAGCCACCATGCGGGCGCGGACAACAGCCGCGCAGTGGACGACGACGAGGCGGGTCTTTGTCGGGCTCTCGGCGCCCGGGTCGCGCGCATCGCCCTGGCGCTGGCGCCACGCACGGGTACGCCGGCATGAGTACCGCGGTGCCGAGGCACGGCGCCAGTGCCTGGTTCTGGGGCCTGCTCTGGGCCGCCTGGCTGCTACTGCTGGGCCAGCAGTTCGCCGATGCCTTCCTGCGCGGAGTGCCCTGGGTGATCTGGTGTGGCAAGCTGTTGCCGCTGCTGATCTTTCTGCCGGGTATGCTGCGGGACCGGCTGCGCAGCTTTATCTGGCTGTGCTTCGTCTCCCTGCTGTATTTCATCACGCTGGTCGAGCGGCTGTTTGCCCTGCCGGGATCGCTGCTTGCCCAGGCCGGTATGCTTGCCGTCGTAGTGCTGTTTGTCTCCGCGATGCTCTATGTCCGCGTACGCGGACCCGAACTGCGCGCGTTCAGTGAATAATCGAAACCGCCTCCGCGAAGGATAGCCATGACCCGCAGCCCCTCATTGATCAAGCGCCTGTTCCGCGGCCTCTGGCGCGCTATCACCTACCTTCGACTGGCACTGGTAAACCTGCTGTTCCTGGCCTTTCTGGGGCTGCTTTATGTGCTGTTCAGCAGCAGTTCCCCGGCGCCACTGCCGGCGCGGGCCGCGCTGCTGCTTGATCCCGCGGGAGTCGTGGTGGATGAAAAGACCCGCGTAGAGCCCCTGGCCCTGCTCAGTGAGCCGTCGCCCGCAACGGCAGAGACGCGGCTGCAGGACATGATTGACGCGATCGACGTCGCCGCCGGCGACGAACGCATCAGCGCCCTGGTGATCTCCACGGAAAATCTCGTGCAGTTCGGACTCAGCCGGGCCCAGGAGCTGGCGCCCGCACTGGCGCGCTTCCGCGAGAGTGGCAAGCCGATCATCGCCTCTGCTGATTACTTTACCCAGGACCAGTATTTGCTCGCGGCAGAAGCCGACGAGATCCTTCTGCACCCCTACGGTGGCGTCGCGCTGCAGGGTTTTGCCAGCTACCAGAACTACTTCCAGGAGGCCCTCGAGAAAATTGCGGTGGATGTTCACGTGTTCCGCGCCGGCGAGTTCAAGTCGGTAGCCGAGCCCCTTACCCGCAATGACATGTCCGATGCGGAGAAGCGTATCACCGGTGCGTGGCTGGAGGATCTGTGGTCCCAGTACACTGCGCGCGTCGAGGGGCGTCGCGGCCTGGGCAGCGGTGCACTGCAGCAGCAGATCAACAGCTATCCGCAGCGCCTCAGTGAGGCCGGCGGTGACCCGGCGCAACTGGCACTGGCGGAGGGCCTCGTCGACCGGCTGCTGTCACGCCGGGAGATGGATGACCACATTGCGGCTCGCGTCGGTGCGGTCGATGACGCCGGTCTCGCCGAGATGATTCCTTTTCAGCGCTACCTGGCCAGACGGTCGAAGACCGAGGGTAGCGGTCGCCGCATCGCGGTCATTACCGCACAGGGCAATATCCTGCCGGGAATGCAGGACCCGGGGGCGATTGGCGCCGAGAGTCTGTCCTCGCAGCTGCTTGAGGTGGCGTCCTCGCGCGACGTGGCCGCCATCGTACTGCGCATCAACAGCGGCGGGGGCAGCGTGTTCGCTTCCGAGGTCATCCGCGCTGCACTGGCCGAGGTGCGCGGCGCTGGCACGCCGGTTGTCGTGTCGATGGGGCCTGTCGCCGCGTCGGGTGCCTACTTCATCGCCACTGCAGCCGATGCCATCTGGGCCACGCCGGCGACCCTGACGGGCAGCATCGGCGTGTTTGCCGCCTTTCCCACCATCGATCGCCTGCTGGGGCGGGCGGGTATCCACACGGATGGGGTCGGCACGACAGAGGCGGCGGGATCGCTGCGCATTGATCGGCCGCTCAACCCGCTCGCCGCAGAAGCGCTGCAGCAGTCCGTTGAGCAGATCTACGACAAATTTGTCTCGCTGGTCGCGGACAGTCGCGGGCTCAGCGTTGCAGAGGTGGATGCCGCGGCGCAGGGGCGCGTCTGGAGCGCGCCTGCCGCCCGGGAAGCAGGGCTGGTGGACGAGCTGGGCTCCCTGGCGGATGCCACGGCCGCCGCGGCTGAGCTGGCGGGCGTGTCTGGCTACTATGTGGACCACGTGCGGGCTCCCGTATCGCCGCGACAGAGGCTGCTGCAGCAGCTCTCCGACCGCATGGCACTGAGTGGCTTTACCGGCTTCCCCGGGGTGCGCGCGACCCACAGCCTGCCGCTGGGTCTGCGTCAGGCACTTGTACCGCTGCAGGCGGCGCGTGACACGCTGTCGGCCCTCAGTGACCCGCGTCACCTCTATATGCAGTGCCTGGCCTGCAGCATGTGATATCGCCCGGGCATGCTGGTCCGCTGCTACGCCGGTTCCCCGTCCACGGCCGCACTGTCTGCGGAGGGTTCCTGCTGTCTGATGTGCAGCTCGCGCTGGGGGAAGGGAATCGTGATGCCCGCCTCGTCGAAGCGCAGCTTCACCTTCTCCGTCGTGTCCCACAGGACCGGCCAGTAGTCCGCTGAATTGACCCAGGGGCGGACCAGGAAATTGACGCTGGAGTCCGCCAGGGCACCCACCATGACTGCCGGGGCCGGGTCCTTCAGCACCCGCTCGTCGCTGTTGACGATGTCCTCGAGTATGTTGCGGGCCTCACGCAGATCGTCGTCGTAGGAGATGCCGAAGGTCATGTCCACGCGGCGGGTCGGCTTTGCTGAGTAGTTGGTGATGTTGTTGCCCATGATCGCCCCGTTTGGAACGGTGATTTCCTTGTTGTCCGGGGTGATCAGAATGGTAGTGAAAATGCCGATCTGGTCTACCGTTCCCATGGTGTTGCCGGCCTCGACGAAGTTGCCTTTGACGAAGGGGCGGAAGGTGATCAGCATCACGCCCGCGGCAAAGTTGGACAGTGAGCCCTGCAGCGACAGCCCGATAGCAAGGCCTGCCGCACCGATCAGTGCAATCAGTGATGTCGTGTCGACGCCGAGCTGACTGAGTGCCGCGATGATAACGAACAGCAGCAGCAGCGTGCGCAGGATGGAGATAACGAAGGTAACCAGGGTCTCGTCCAGCTTCTGCCTGAGCATGAGCTTCTGGGCGACGCCCGTTACCACGGCAACCACAATGCGGCCGATATAGAAAATGATCAGCGCTGTGACAATACGTATGCCCCAGGGAATGGCGTAAGTGTTGATCAGATCCTGAATATCGATGTGTTCCATGCGCTCGCTCCTCGCGTCCTCGGTAACTGTGGGGGAATCATACCGGCATGTAGCCGGGGTGTACACGCGTTGGCCCGCCCCGGTCCTGCGACGCCCGAAGTGACCAGGAGTCAGCCGGGTTGGGCGGGAATCGCCCTGGCAATGTCACGGGCAAGGTCGCCAACCAGCTCGCTGAAGGCCTCGGCAATGGCCGGCCCGGAAGGTGAGGCCAGGGTTCTCTCGCCGCGGAAGCGTGCGGACTGCACCGGTTCTGCCGCGGATGTCGATGCGGGAAGAATGCGCCAGACGGCCGTCAGTTCCACCGCCGTCGGAGTGGCGGAGAGCTCTCGCAGCGAGACCGTGACCCGGTAGCGTGGCGCGATGGCGGTGAGGTCCGGAAACTCCACGACGGCGGTGTCGCCCAGGGCATCCGACAGCGACTCTATCAGCGTGCGCTGAATGCCGCGGTCCAGCGGTTCCGCCCAGAGCTCGTTTGCGCTGTAGTGCAGGGCGCCACTGCTGTCGCGGCGCGCCAGCCCGTTGCGCTTGAGGTAGTCGGGCAGGGTGACGGGGCCGACGCTGATGGCTGCCGCATCCTCCCTCACTACCGTCTGCTGCAGGGTGCTCAGCGTGAGGTAGTCCACCACCGTCGGCGTCGTGCAGCCGGTGATCAAGAGCAGCAGCGAGGCGAGTACAGTGCGATGGCGCGGCGTCATTCCTCGGCTCCCCGTCGGCCGCGCAGGAGCGCGTCTGGCTGTTCCTCCAGCATGCGTGCGAGGGACTGCAGAGCCCGGCTGGCATCGGCGAGCTCCTTGAGTGTGGTGTCCAGCTGGTACAGGGTGGGAGAGTTGCTGCCAACCTGCTCGCCCAGGGATTGCATGGTGCGTTCCGTGGCCAGTAGTGCTGCATCAAGCCTGTCCAGCCCCTGGCCAGCGCTTGCCGCGAGGCGGGGCAGATCCTCGTTCACCTGCTGCAGGGTGCTGCGCGCGTCCACGAGCACGGCCGACAGCTGCGGCTGCAGGCCGTTCATGGCCTCCGTCACGCCGCTGCCCGCGCGCGCAAGTGAATCCAGTGCCAGATGCAGGTCAGCAGGCAGAGCGCTGAATTCCTCGGTCGAGATGAATGTGCTCAGGCTGTCGGCGATGTCGCCTATATCCTGGGCGATTTTGGCGTAGTCGATGGACTGCAGCGTCCGGCGCAGCAGTTCAAGTTCAGTGGGAATGGTCGGTATCTGCGTATGCGGCGAGGCAACCTTGGGGAGACTGGCGATGGTTCCGGGGTGAAAGTCCATCTGCACATAGAGCAGCCCGGTCAGTACGCTCTGCATGTTGAGCTGCGCCCGCAGGCCGTTGTCGATCAGGTAGGGAAACAGCTGCGCGGCGTTCATGCCCTTGCCCACGAGGCGGACATTTCCCTCGGAGAGTTCGGCCTCGACCTGCATGATGATATCCGCCTTGTCGGTGGACAGCAGCAGCTGGATATCGGTGACCTGGCCAACTTCGACGCCGCGCAGCGCGACGGGCGCGCCGACCGTAAGACCCTTTACGGAGCCCTCAAAGACCATGACAACCTTTTCGCGCTGTCCGCTGAATCCTGCGCTGCCGATAAACAGAGCACCGGCAAGCACTATCAGCAGTGAGCCGACCACGAAAGAGCCGATGAGAACACTGTGCTTGCGCTCACCCACGGCCGGTATCCGGGCTGGCGCCGTCGACGACGACGGCTGCATCGGCCTCACGATTGAGGAACTGCCGCACAATGGGCTGCTCGCTGTGCGTTCTGAGCCAGCCTGGGTCTCCGTAGTCGATCATGGTCCGGGTCTCCGCATCGAGATAGACGCTGTTGTTGGCGATGGCGAATATGCTGGGCAGTTCGTGCGTCACCATGACCACGGTCGCTCCGGTGGTTTCCTTGATCTGCAGGATCAGGTCGTCGAGGCGCCGGGAGCTTACCGGATCGAGTCCGGCAGAGGGCTCGTCGAAGAACAGGATCTCCGGATCAAGGGCGATGGCGCGTGCCAGTGCCGCCCGCTTGCGCATGCCGCCGCTGATCGCCTCCGGCAGATAGCTCTGGAAACCGTCGAGACCCACCAGCGCCAGCTTGTAGGCCACGATATCATCAATCACATCGTCGGCGTATGTTGTGTACTGGTGCAGAGGCAGGGCCACGTTCTCGCCGAGGGTCATGGCGCTGAAAAGGCCCCCGCTCTGGTAGGTAATGCCCCAGCGCTGACGCATGGTTCGGCGTTCGCCGATGCTCGCGTCATTCAGGCTGATACCGCTGTACAAGATATCACCGCGTGCCGGTGCCTTCAGGCCGAGGAGGTGGCGCAGCAGAGTGCTCTTGCCGCAGCCGGAGCCACCCATGATGACGAAGATATCCCCTTCCCGGACAGTGAAATCCAGGTCGCGCTGGATCACGCTGGCGCCGTAGGCCATGCACAGCCCGCGTACCTCGATGACCGGATCCGCGTTCACAGGCCGATCTGCTGGAAAAGAATGTTCATGCCCGCATCGGCAATAATGAGATAGACCAGCGCGGTGACAACCGCTTCCGTGGTCGCCTCGCCGACCCCTGCCGAACTGCGACCGGCCGTCATGCCGGCGCGACAGCCCGCGATGGCGATAAGAATCGCGAACAGCAGGCTCTTCGACAGCCCGACCAGGAAGTGGCTGGGAGCGAGCACGGTGCCCAGCTCGCTGACATAGGCGAGCGGAGTGATTCCCATGCCACCGGCGACAATGGCGCCCCCCAGCATGCCGAGAATATCGGCATAGATGGTCAGCAGCGGCATCATGCTGGCCAGCGCCAGCAGTCGCGGCGCGACAAGAAACTCCATCGGTGACAGACCCAGCGTGGTCAGCGCATCGACCTCGTCATTCCCCTGCATGGTGCCGATCTGTGCGGCATAGGCAGCGCCGGTGCGACCGGCCATGACAACCGCCGTCATCAGCGCTCCCATCTCCCTCAGCATGCCGATGGCGACGAGGTCGGCAACGTAGATCTCGGCGCCGAATTCGCGCAGCTGCACGGCGCCGAGGTAAGCCAGGATCATGCCCACCAGCACACTGGTCAGCGTGATGATGGGCAGCGCGCCGGGTCCGCACTGAAAGCAGTACAGCCGAAGGTCTGACCAGCGCATGCTGGAGCGAGGCAGCATGCAGGTGGCGCAGGCGAGGGTCGCATCGCCGACAAAGGCTAGGGATTCCTGCACCTGCTCGCCGATTTCGTGCAGGTTGCGCCTGGCCGCAGCCAGGGACAGCCAGTTCGAGTGGCGGCTTTGGGACTCGCGCGGGGGCGTCACCGTGGCGAGGTCGAGCAGGGCGTCGAGGCTGGAGCCGTGGCGACCGCGCTCGCAGTCGATGCCGTGAGCCCGACAAAGATTCAGCCAGCGCAGGCAGAAGGCAGGCAGCTGGGAGTCCCAGTCACCGATAGCCGAGAGATCCAGCGCTACGGGCCCCGGTGCTTCAATCTGCTCGAGGGCGGCGGGAAGGCTGGAGGCCGAGGGCAGGGTCTGGCCCTCGACCCAGTCACCACTGAGGTAGAGTGTGGGACGCCCCGTGTCGTCAGGACGCAGTGCGCAGTCGGGTGGCGTCGCGGCCATGGCTCTGCTTCCTTATGTCACTCACTCCAGCCTGCATGGCTAACCGATAAAGCAGGTCCAGCGACGCCGGTGCCGGCTTCACTGGAATGGCAGTTTCTCCCGGACAGGCTCGATCAGGCTCACGGCCTTGTCGTAGATTTCCTGCACCGGGCGATCGTTGCCCACGCTCTGCCGGCGGGAAATCATGGTTACGGGGAACAGGTAGTTCTCGGTTTCACGGTAGCGCAGGGCCCTGCTGCGACCGAGCGGGTCCTCGTAGACCACCCAGTGCATATCGAGTTCCTCCGCGAGGACATCGCCCAGCAGGATACCCATGCCCTGTAGCTCCTCTGTCTGGTCGGGGCGCACGCGGCGCTGGTCGAGCAGGCGCTGCAGCAGCGGAATGTCGTTTGCCGGCGAGCCATTGAAGCCGCTGCCGGTGTGGCGGCGGGCGAGGGCCTCGATGGTATCGCGCTGACGCTGCATGTACTGCCTGTCGATAGGCGTCAGTTCGCTCACTCTGACCTGGTCCTGGTCCTGGTCCTGGCCCAGCGCCGGCAGGCTGCCAAGGACAAGAGGCAGCAGGGCAGTGAGGCAGAGGCGCGAAAGGGAATTCATGGTAAAACCTCCGGGTTACGGGAATACATGGCTGCCTGAACTCTAGCGCGGTGAGGTCGATAGCTCAATCCGGTTGTGTTTGGGTGGTGGGCATGGATAATTGCGCCTTTCAACCCGTCCGGTGGCAAACGCGCCGTCGCGCTGGTTCAATTTGCGGAGTATCGCATGATCACTGGCAGTATAGTCGCCCTCGTCACTCCCATGCACGAGGACGGGAGCCTGGACTGGGCAGCCCTGGAACGTCTTCTGGAGTTGCACATCAAGGAGGGTACCGCCGCAATCGGCGTGACCGGTACCACCGGGGAAAGTGCCACCCTGACCGTTCCCGAGCACTGCGCGGTGATTCGCCACTGCGTCGAGTACATCGGCGGCCGTCTCCCGGTGATCGCAGGCACCGGTGCCAACGCCACCCGTGAGGCGATCGAGCTCACCACGGCTGCCGCCAACGCGGGCGCGGACGCCTGCCTCCTGGTGGTTCCCTACTACAACCGGCCTACCCAGGCCGGGCTGTATGCCCACTTCATGGCAGTGGCAGATGCCGTCGATGTGCCGCAGATCCTCTACAACGTGCCTGCCCGGTGCGCGGCAGACCTTGCCAACGATACCGCCGTTGCGCTGTCGCGGCATCCGAATATCGTCGGCATCAAGGACGCCACGGGCAACATTGAGCGCGGGCGCGACCTCATCGACCGCGTCGGCGAGGACTTTGCGGTCTATTCCGGTGACGACCCTACCGCCCGGGAGCTGATGCTGGCGGGGGGGCGTGGCAACGTGTCCGTGACCGCCAACGTGGTGCCTGGTCTCATGGCGGCCCTGTGTGCGGCTGCCATTGCCGGGGACAGCGAGCGCGCGGCGGAGCTCGACGCGAGTATGGCCGCCCTGACGGCTGCCCTGTTTATCGAACCCAATCCGATACCGGTCAAGTGGGCTCTGTCCCGCATGGGGCTGATCGAAGACGGGATACGCCTGCCGCTCACCCCCCTGGATGTGAAGCTGCGTGCCGTCGTCCAGGATGCGCTGGCGGGAGTGGAGTCATGATGCTTCGCGGGCTGTCTGCAGCCGGACTGGCGCTGATGCTCGGCGGGTGCGGCTATCTCTTCGGGGACTCAGGGTATTTCCGCGACCGCTCCGGCGACTACCGCGACGCGCAGTCGACCGAGGTGATCAGGACGCCCGCCGGTGAGGACGTGGCGCTGGAGGAGATGTACCCGATCCCGCCGATCCAGAGCGATGCGCTGCTGAGCAGCGAGTTCGAAGTGCCGAGACCCGCGTCGCTTGCCTCCGGCAGGGCCGAGGAGATGGTGCGTATACAGAGGCTCGGTGAGGAGAGCTGGGCGCTGGTCGCTATCGCGCCGGGACAGCTCTGGCCCCAGGTACGCGGTTTTCTCTCGGCGGCGGGTATCAACTCCGGGCGCATCGACGCTGGGCAGGGCATCATCGAGACGGACTGGCTGCAGCTGCAGGACCAGGACATGCAGTCGCGGTTTCGTTTCCGCATCGAACGCGGGGTGCAGCGGGGCACCAGCGAACTCCATGTACTGCAGATGAATCGCGCCGGGGATACCGGCGCATGGCCGGAAACCTCGGACAATCTCGAACATGAGTCCGAGATGCTGCGCAGCGTGGCGCAGTACATTGCCAACAGCTCGGAGACCGCGCCGGTATCCATGATGGCCGACCAGGCGATCAGTGCCGGTGGCAAGATCTCGGTGCAGGAGGACGACAGCGGCGTGATCTACATCAGCCTCGGCCTGCCTTTCAACCGGGCCTGGGCCTCGCTGTCGCTGGCCCTGGAGGATGCGACCTTCGAGATACTCGACCGCGATCGCAGTGCGGGGCGCTATTACGTGCGCTTTGTCGGTGAGGACGAGGACGACGACGGCGGCTGGTTCGGCTGGCTCTTCAGCGGTGACGGCCACCCCCTTGCCGATCGGCAGTTTGTGATCTCTGTGGTGGAAGAGAACGCGAATGCTGTGCGGATCGAGCTGGAGTCGGAGGAAGGGGAACCGTCGCTGGAGTCCGGGGAGAAGCAGGCGCTGCTCGAGATGATCAAGGGGAACATCAACTAGTGGGCCACGCGGCAGAGCGCCGCCAGACCCGCCGCGTGGCCCGGTAGTGCGCTTCGCATCGTTGGGCAGCGGCAGCAGGGGCAACGCCACGCTGGTGGAGAGCGGCGATACGCTGCTGATGGTTGACTGCGGGTTTTCGCTCAGGGAGACGCGGCGGCGCCTGCAGCGGCTGCAGGTGGACCCCGCTGCCATCTCGGCGATTCTCGTGACCCACGAGCACAGCGATCATATCAGCGGCGTGGGGGCTCTCGCGCGGGCGCTGGATGTTCCCGTCTACCTGACCCATGGCACTGAACGCAGCGGCAGGCTGGGGGCGTGTGCCAATGTCGTGACCTTCAATGCCGGGGAATCCTTCTCCGTCGGCTGCATTGCGGTGCGTTCGGTGGTGGTCCCGCACGATGCTCGGGAACCCTGCCAGTACCTGTTCAGCAGAAACGGCTGCCGCATCGGGGTTCTCACCGATCTTGGCAGCATGACTCCGCATGTGATCGACGCCTACCGCGGCTGCCACGGCCTCCTGCTGGAGTTCAATCACTGCACTGACCTGCTCGCGAACGGGCCCTATCCGCCGTCTCTCAAGTCCCGGGTCGGGGGCGACTGGGGCCACCTGAGCAACCGGCAGGCCTGCGAGCTGCTTTCGCAGATCGCGACAGATGATCTCAGGCAGCTCGCCATCGCCCACATCAGCGAGCAGAACAATGCCCGGGACGCGGTCGAGAGCCAGCTGCTCACCCGGGTTCCCGCCTGGCGCAACGGCGTGGTGTGGGCCGATCAGTCCGCTGGCTTTCCCTGGCTTGAGGTTGCCGGCGATGCCGCCAGCCGGCCGGCATTGGCTGACTGCGAGACGTGCTAGTATGCTGTCGATTCGGGCGCTGGCGCGATCGCCGGGCGTAATGAACGTATAAGTGGGTGCGGCTGAAGTGGAAGCGGTCAGTATCATCCAGCGCGGCAACCTGCAGAGTCTGGAGCGCACGCTGCGGCGGCAGTGGCGACTGGGGCAGAATATCGTGCTGTGCTGGTCACTTGACGCACGGGGCCTGCTGGTCATATTTGTCCCGCACTATTTCCTGGGCAACTACTGCGCGCCCCGCGGCGACGACAACGAGCAGCATCGCGACAACGAACACTATATCCGCCAGCTGATCTCCGGCCGGAGGCGCAAGACCCGCGATGAGCTGTTTGCCGTTGCCGTGCGTCTCGGTGCCTCGCCCACCTTCATCAAGCTGGACCATCCGCTGGAAGACCAGCCGTCCGTGGTGGCGGCGGTGGAGCAGATCATCCGGCGCTACGGTCTCGGCTATGTCAGCAGCCGGGCGGTGCTGTTGTTTGATATCTCTGACTTTTCCCTGCGCACGCCCTTCGAGCAGGCGAGCCAGCTCAACAGCCTGTCCTACTCCATGAACTCGGTGTACAACAAGCTCGCGGCGCGGGGGATGGAGATCAATTTCGCGCGCACGACCACCGGCGACGGCT
The DNA here is from genome assembly GCA_041685155.1 of Chromatocurvus sp. Taxonomy (GTDB): domain Bacteria; phylum Pseudomonadota; class Gammaproteobacteria; order Pseudomonadales; family Halieaceae; genus Chromatocurvus. The sequence continues at coordinate 782 of JAWLGG010000036.1, read as the reverse complement.
ACTATGTCTGGAATCGCGATCGCGAGGATGAGTCCGACAGTCTGCTGTTCTACTTCCTCGTGCTCATCATGCTCGACAACGCACTGGCCTCCCGGGCCTCGAGGGGCAAGACGGTCCCCTTCATTCGTGCCGCGTTCAATATCGGCAGTCACTACGAGCTGTACCAGGCCGAGGGTGTCAACCCGACGGTATTCAGCTATATCGTCGGTGACGTGACCATCGACCTGGCGCGCATGATTGAAAAGGCCGGGCCCGGCCAGATCCTCCTTGGGAACTTTCCCTCCGGCGCCACCGTCTCGGGTGAGGTGGTAGACCCCAGCGCCAGGGGCACGCCGGCCTTCGTCGCCGCCAGCGACAGGGGCCTTGAGCGGATGCAGGGAATCAAGATGATGGGCAGTGCCATAGAGGACCTGTCCTGCTGGCTGACGCCGGCGCGCCCACTCGCCCCGAAACACGAATCGCCCCTGGAGCTGGCGCTCACCGACAAGCACGGTTTTTCCCACCTCGCCTACAATCTCGAGATCGCGGCCTCTCTTGGCGATGTGCAGATGCGCCTCGGCCATTCACCGGAGCAGCTCAGGTCGCAGAAGTGAAGGCGGCGGAAGGTGGCCTGCTCAAGGTCGCTGATGACTGTCGGGTGGCGCTGGTGCGTCCCGCAACCGGCGTCGCCGCCGCGCAGGGTCTGAGGGCGCTGGAGCAGATCTCCGCCGGGCTGGGCCTACCCCTTCTCGAGCCCGGCATGGCACCGCAGCGCGACTCGCGCTGTGACCTTTACCTCTCGA
>JAWLGG010000459.1:0-3093 GCA_041685155.1 Chromatocurvus sp. | reverse complement strand
ATCATCGCGGCACTGTCGGGAATCGACGTGGTGTAGCCGGGGGCGGGCCGGCCGCCTGACTCCGGAATCTCCCCCATGCCGACGGCGTGGGGATTGCGGCCGGTCAGGAGAGCCGCGCGGGTCGGGGAGCACTGGGCCGTGACGTGAAAGTTGTTGTAGCGCACACCCCCCGTGGCCAGTGCATCGAGCGTCGGCGTCGCAACGGGCCCGCCGAAGGTTGTGCTGGCGGCGAAGCCGACATCATCCGTCATGACGAGCAGTATGTTCGGGGACGCCGCGGACGCCACGCCGCGTTCGGACCCGGAGCCCTTGTCGGGCACACTTTCCGCGGCGGCATCGACGGCGCTGATCCCCATGACGCAGGCAAACAGAACCGGGGCGGAGCCCCGGACACGCCCGTGTGATGATCGTTTCATGACTTACTCCCGGCACACGACAGAGCGCTACAGGTAAGCGCAGCGACCTCTTCCTTACCAATACTCTTGACGAATGGAGCCATGCCTCACACTGATAGCCTGCAGCTTCCACCCGTGCAGAGGCCATGGTCGGCTGCGCCGATGAGCTCGACGAGCAGGACGCAGCGGATATCCAGAGTTACATGATCCAGGCGCACATCGCGCCCTGGCATCAGACCAGCAGGACGTCGCGGACAATCCAGAAACCGGCGGCCAGGGCGACACAGAGGGAGCCGCCGGTGACCACGCCCCGCCGGTAACCCGCGCTGTCCCTGAGGCCGTGCAGCAGCGCCATGACCAGGGCAATAAACACCAGCTGGCCGATCTCGACACCGATGTTGAAGGCCAGCAGCGCGGTCACCAGGCCCTCCGCGGGCAGCCCGATCCCGCGCAGGGCGCCGGCAAAGCCGAGGCCGTGTATCAGCCCGAAAAACAGCACGAGTGCAGCGCGCAGCGCCAGCGTGCGGCGCGACCACAGGTTCTCCACCGCCACCCAGACGATGCTACCGAGGATCAGGGGTTCCACCACGGACGACGGCGCCCGCACCCAGCCCAGCGCCATGGCACCCAGCGACAGGCTGTGGGACAGGGTGAACAGCGTGATGAGCAGCACCAGCGAGCGCAGGGATCGCGCGCCGAGGCACAGGCCGAGGACGAACAGCAGGTGGTCGATGCCGTGCGGCAGGATGTGCCGGAAGCCGAGCACTGCGTACTGCCAGAGCTGCCCCGCGCGCTCGGCCGGTCCCGGCGCCTGCGCCGGGACCGGGTCCGCCGGCGCGGGACTGCCCAGCCAGGCGGCAACATCGAAGGGCGGCGAGACCTGCCCGGGCACCAGCCAGCGGGTCATGCGGCGGTCTTCCTGCGGCAGCTGCAGCGTCGCGGCAATCGGTTCCTCGAAGACAAAGCTGCCGCGAAAGCGGACCTGCGCCACCGGCTCACCCTCGCTGGCGGTGTCAGCACGCTCGCCCTGCAGGACGATGCGCGTGCGCGGCCAGCTGAAGCGATCCAGGTAGGCCTCTGCGCCATCCTGAGGAAAGGCGATCGACACCGGCGCCAGCGCGACGACCGCGCCGCCCACCTCGAGCTCAATGGCCTCGGTCATGCGCGCCAGCAGCGTCTGTATTTCCGGCTGCTGCAGCGGTTCCTGCAGCTGGCTCAGGGCGTAGTAGGCCTCGCGACTGCCGGCGCTGACCATCAGGTCGAGCTCCAGCTGCATCCCGACCTGCCGCTGCGGCAGAAAATCGATCTGCACCAGCGACATGTTGAGCAGGTGCGCCCGGGCGTGAAGGCTGAACAGGACCAGGCCGGCAAGCAGCAGCCGGGGCAGACCCCGGCCGCGCCTACCAGGCAACGGCGTGGGTCTCACCACTGGTCACGTCCACCAGCCCACCGGGGTTGCCCTCGTAAGGCGCCACCAGCTGCCAGCGCCAGGGGGAGGCGGTGAGAAAGGCAAAGCGCATGCGCTCCGGCAGGCCCGGGGCGCCGATCCAGCGCATCCCGTCCGCGGCCTGGAACAGCGACTCCACTTCCGCCGCCACCTCGGCGACCGGTCGCTGCGACACCAGGCCGGCGATTTCCAGCTGCACCCGGGCCACGACCTCGCCGCCGCTGACCAGCGCCCAGCCGCCCTGCAGGTCCGCCACCGCGTTCACCGCCTGGGCCATGGCGGCGTCGTCATTGCCCATGACCCAGATGTTGTGCAGGTCATGGGACTGGGAGCTGGCCAGCGCGGAGCCGGGCGTGACCGGCCCCACGTTGCGCCAGAACATTTTCGAGATGGCCGCGTTGCCGTGGTAGCGATCCACCATGGCGACCTTGATGATGCCCCGCTCGGGGTCGGCCTTGAGCACGCCGTCCGTCACCGGCAGCTGCTCGGTCATGAAGCGCTCCCCGAAATAGAAGGGCTCGAGAATGGCAACGTTCATGTCCTCGCGCCCGACCTCTGCAGCGATCACGAAATCGTCCGCGGTGACCGGCCGGCCGATGTCGATGGTATCGGCGGCCCACCCGGGGTAGTCGATCGTCGGGATGTCCAGCAGGTACTCGCCATCGCGGGCGGCGAGCCGGCCGTTGGCGTAGACGCGGTCGATGGCCACGCTGTCCGGATCGGTGAGCAGCACGATATCCGCATAGCGCCCCGGCGCAATGGAGCCGACCAGGTGGTCGATGCGGAAATGCCGCGCGGTGTTGTAGCTGCCCATCTGGTAGGCAATAGAGGCAGGAACGCCCGCCTCTATCGCCGTGCGGATGTTGTAGTCCATGGCGCCGAGCTGTCGGGTGGTGTGCACGTCGCGGTCATCCGTGGTCACCGACAGGCTGCTCCAGTCCTTAAGCCCCATTTCGACCAGCCTCGGAAACAGCACCCGGGACGTGTCCGGGCGGACTTCCAGGAAGATGCCGCGGCGGATCTTGTCCAGACCCTCCTCGGGCAGCCGGGTTTCGTGGTCGGAGGCCAGGCCGGCGGCGGCAAAGGCGTTGATCTCGTTGACGTCGGTCATGCCGCTGCCGTGCCCTTCCACCACGCCGCGCAGGTCGTAGGTGGCCTGTATCATGCCCCAGATCCGTTCGTGGCCCGGGGCATCCAGGTTGCTGACCGCGGGCCAGTCCCTTACCTCGCCGAGGCCGACCACGCGCAGGT
>JAWLGG010000035.1:0-12876 GCA_041685155.1 Chromatocurvus sp. | reverse complement strand
GTTGAGCTGAACGCAGGTCTCGCCCAGGGCGCGCAGTGCGCTGCGCCGCTGTTGCAGGCTGAGCGTGGACGACGCCGGGTCCGCAGCCCCGGGGTCGTCGAGGGTCGCGCCGCGCGCGGTGAAATCGGCGTGCTGCGCGAGTGCCGTGTTCTTTGCCGTGACGGCGGCCTCAAGCGCGGCGAGGTCCTGCCGCTCCAGCGCCCGACGTTCATCGTTGAGGGCGCGCTCGACCTGCTGCAGCAGCGCCAGCTCCCGATCGAGCTGCGTGGCGGCGGCCGTTGTCGGGTCGTCCGTCATGTGCGTGAGAGGTCCTCTTCACGACGCAGCAGATTGTCGACGATGCGCTGCGGATCGACCGTGTAGCTGCCATCTTCGATGGCGCGGCGGATAGCATCGACACGGGCCTGGTCGATACCCGGCGCATCGCGCAGGGAGGCCTCGAGGCGCACCAGTTCCGATGCGGTACGCGTAATGGTGACCGACTCGCCCTCGCTCGCCCTGCCGGCGTCCCGGGTTGTGGCGTCGGCCCGGGTGTCCGCCGTCCTGGCAATGCTTTTGTCAGTCGCCGCATCGGGAGCCCTGTTATTTATGCCAACGCTGTTGTCTACCGGATTCATGCTGCGAGCCTGCTGGTCTGTGCGGCTGCGGGGCCGCTCGCCCCGACGCCACGATTCATGGTTGCCATACGGTTAGCGACCGCCGGCGGGAAAAGTTTAGCACAGGCAGATATTGCCCCTGTCATCGGATCTGCACCGTGCCGTCGGCGTTGACCACGCCTTCCACCCGCCGCCCCGAGCGCTGGTTGGTTACCAGCAGGCGCTCGCCCGCGGAGGCATTGGCCATGGCCTTGCCCTGCATGCGCACCTGCAGCCCCTCGCTGCCGGCGACGAGGGTGACATTCTGGCCCCGCTCCACCAGAACCGGGGCGATCAGCTGATTGTGATGCAGGGTGCTGCCTGCGGCCAGCGCGCGGCGCGTTTCCAGCCCGACAATGGCCTCGGGGTCGAGAATGAGCGCGCCCGGGTCCTTGCTGATCGACCGGCTGACCATTTCCAGGTCGTTGTGCGCGACCACGGCGCCGCGCGGCAGCGTGCGTGTCAGCACCGGCAGTGTCAGCCGGGCGCTGACCTCGGTGCGGACGTACAGGGTCCAGGGTGAATTGCCATCGCAGCGTACGCCGACGCTCACCGGCCCCAGCGGCCGGCTCGTCTGCGCTATCAATGTAGTAAGCGATCGCTCACACTTTGCCAGTCGCAGGCGCTGATCCAGCGGGCGCACCTGCACGGCGACGTTTCGGTAGCCTGCGTCTGCCGCGGACGCTCTCGCCGCCGCCGCCGCGCGGTCCGCGATATCCGTGAGGGAGTGCAGCGTCGCCGCCGAGGCTGTCGTGGCGAGCGCGGCGCTGAGGGTCATGCAGCGGGCTGTGAAGCGCCAGAAATCCGTCATTTTGTCGGTGCCTGCGGGTGTATTTCCTCGATTTGCGGGATGTCCTGCAGGTTCTGTGCCATTGATTGGCTCGCGCTCCTCCCCGCTGAATCGGCGGGGTCTGTTCTGTGCATGCCCCGCTGTTGTCTTTACAGGCGGCAATCCTTGCCGCCTGGCGCTGCCGCTTGCCGGTAAGGCGTCGCTTTTCGCAGTGATAACGCCGTTTACCTGCTGAAATAAAAAAATAAAAAAATTTGGCACGGGAATTGTATTGTTTCAGCCTGAGTGATGGTAGCGCTGCGGCGGACGGGTTGTCGTGGCGAGCAGGAAAACAGGGCGGTGACCGCTGCCGCGACGCGGGGAGGCGAGAAAGCATGAGCTACAGCGATGGTGTGATGGGTCTCTCGCCCCAGGTGCTGGCCCTGCGTTCGCAGCGGCTGGAGCTGATAGCCGGCAATCTGGCTAACGCGGACACGCCGGGATTCAAGGCCCGCGACATCGATTTCGAGGCGCAGATGGCCGCCGTGCGCGACGGCATGGGCGCGCTGCGCCGTACCCACGACCGGCACATGTTCAGCGACGGCAGCATTGACGGCGACGACGCCACGGTGAAGTACCGGATGCCGGCGCAGCCGTCGATGGACGGCAACACAGTGGAAACCCAGCGCGAACACGCGCTGTTCATGGACAACGCAGTGCGCTACCAGGCCAGCATCACCCTGCTGGATGGGCGCATCAAGTCGGCGCTGCGCACGCTGAGGGGAGAATAGGCATGAGTCTTTTCAATGTGATGACGGTGTCAGGCTCGGCCCTGGATGCCCAGAGCGTGCGGCTGAACGCGATCAGCAGCAATCTGGCCAACGCCAACGTGATCGCCGGCAGCCCGGACGCGGTGTACCGCGCGCGCCAGCCGGTTTTTGCCAGCGTCATGGACGGATTTGATGACGTCGCCGCCGGCGTGCGTGTCGAGGGCATCTACGAGTCCACCCTGCCGGCGCGGCAGGAGTTCAACCCGTCGCACCCCATGGCGGATGAAGAGGGTTACATCTATCGCTCCAACGTCAACAGCGTGGACGAGATGGCCAACATGATATCCGCCTCGCGCTCCTACCAGAGCAGTATCGAGGCGATGAACACGTCCAAGCAGCTGATCCTGCGCACGCTGACGCTGGGTCGCTGAGGGAGAAGACGATGAATACGTTACCGGATATCAATGAACTGTTCCCACCGCGCGAGACGCAGTCCAGCAACAAACCCTCCTCGGTCGAGGACATGGGCTCGCAGGATTTCCTCGCCCTGATGGTCGCCCAGCTGGAGAACCAGGACCCGACCAAGCCGATGGACAACATGCAGTTCATGGGGCAGCTGGCGCAGTTCGGCACCGTGTCCGGCATCCAGGAAATGAACGACAGCTTCAGCGGCCTGTCCTCCGCCATTACCGCCAACCAGGCACTGCAGGCCGCGGGCCTTGTCGGGCGCGACGTGGTGACCGAGGGCAATATCGGTACGCTGCGCGCCATCGGAGTGAACGAGGACAACGAACTGGCCATGGCCCTCGACGCCACCGTAGAGTTTCCGGACGGCGCCTCGGCCGCCACGTTCTATGTGCAGGACAGCAGTGGGCGCCTGGTTTACAGCGCGCCACTGCCCCCCACCTCCGGCGACGATGTGCGCGTGCAGTGGGATGGCCGCGACAACAATGGCGAGTTGCTGGATCCGGGCAGGTACCAGGTCTCTGCAGAGGCGGTGGTCAATGGCAGCGCACAGACGGTCGTTGTGAATGCGCACCAGCAGGTGGAGTCGGTAGCGGTGGACCCGTCCAGCGGCGTGTCGCTGAACCTCGCCAATGGCCAGAGCGTGCAGGTCGACGAGGTCAAGAGTTTTCTATAAACGGGTCGCGTCTTTGGCGACGACCTTCGATTGAGACAGCAGACGCCAGGGCGTCAGGAGAAAAGTCATGGCTTTTGATACAGCGATTTCCGGGGTCAACGCGGCTACCGCCGATCTCAACGTCATCAGCAACAATATCGCGAACGCCTCGACCACGGGCTTCAAGTCCTCCCGTGCCGAGTTTGCCGATGTCTACGCCACCAGCCTGCTGGGTGCCGGTACCAACGCCATCGGCAAGGGCGTGCGGCTCGCGGATGTGACCCAGGAGTTCGGCCAGGGCGACATCAGCTTCACCAACAACTCCCTGGACCTGGCGATCAACGGCAACGGATTTTTCCAGGTCACCGAGGACGGCGCGGCCCAGTACACCCGTGCCGGTGCGTTCCAGATCAATAACCAGGGGCTGATCGTCACCAATCAGGGTTCCCGGCTGCAGGGGTTCCAGGTGAACAACCAGGGCGATGTGACCGGCCAGCTGGGGGATATCCGGGTCGATACCTCGCTGATCGACCCGAATGCCACCGGGCTGGTGGATTTCACCTCCAACCTCGATTCCCGCGATTCGCCACCGGTAACGCCCTTCGGCGGGCCTTTTGATGCCTTTGCCGTGCCGCCGACCTCGCCGGATCCCGAGTCCTTCAACGCCACGACGTCGACCACCATTTACGACGGTCTGGGCAACCCGCACGAGCTGAGCCTTTACTTCGTGAAGACCGCCACCGAAAACGAGTGGGAGGTGCATTCCCTGGTGGATGGCGTCACTGTAGCGGGACCGGATACGCTCACCTTCCAGTCCAACGGCCAGTTCGACCCGGCTACGCTGCCGGTTGAAGTGAATATCACCGGCTGGCAGCCCCTGAATGCGGATGGTCTGCCGACCGGGGCCGACCCCCAGGACGTTACCGTCTCCCTTAACGACGCGACCCAGTTTGGCGCCGAGTTCGCGGTCAGCTCGGTGAGCCAGGACGGCTTCAGCGCGGGTCAGCTGCGCGGTCTGGAAATCGATGAATCCGGTATTGCCTTCGCGCGCTTCACCAATGGCGAGTCGCGGGCACTGGCGCAGATCGCGCTGGCGAACTTCAACAACTCCAACGGGCTGCAGCCGATCGGCGATACCAACTGGGTGGAGACCTTCGCCTCGGGCCCGGCCAACGTTGCCGCCCCCGGCACGTCGGGCCTGGGTCTGGTGCAGTCTGCCGCGCTGGAGGAGTCCAACGTGGAGATCACCGCACAGCTGGTGGAGCTGATTGTGGCGCAGCGCAACTTCCAGGCCAACGCCCAGGTGATCCAGTCGGAAGACGCCATCACCCAGACCGTGATCAACCTCCGCTAGACGCGAAACAGGTAGCCTTCCATGGATCACATGCTCTATGTCGCGGCCTCCGGCGCCAATGAAGCCATGCTGGCGCAGGCGGCGAACAGCCACAACCTGGCCAACGCCTCTACCAGCGGCTTCAAGTCCGACCTGGTGCAGGCGCAGAGCCGCTACCTGCTCGGAGAGGGGCTCGACTCGCGCGTCTACGGCATGGTGCGCGAGCAGGGCACCGACCTTCGGGCAGGCGCGCTGGAAAGCACCGGCCGGGACCTCGATATCGCTGTCGCGGGGGAGGGCTGGATTGCGGTGCAGGCCCCCGACGGCGGCGAGGCGCTGACCCGTCGCGGTGACCTGCGGGTGGATGAATTCGGTCTCCTGCGCAACGGTGCCGGTGAGCCGGTGCTCGGCGACGCCGGGCCGGTGGCGCTGCCGCCCTTCAGCTCCCTGACCATCGGTGCTGACGGTACGGTCTCCATCGTCCCCCTGGGTGAGCAGGCGAATGCGGTGGTGGCGCTGGATCGTATCCGCCTGCTGAATCCGCCGCGGGAGGTTATCGAGAAGGGGGCGGACGGGCTGCTGCGGGTCACTGACGGCGTGGAGACCGAGCCCGATGCCGGCGTGCGGCTGGCCACGGGTTCGCTCGAGACCAGCAACGTCAATCCGGTGGAGTCCATGGTGCGCATGATCGAGCTGTCGCGGCAGTTCGAAAGCCACGTGCGTCTCATGAATACCGCGAAGGAGCTGGACGCCTCGTCGGCCCAGCTCATGCGCCTTGAATAGGAAGCCTGAAGCATGACCCAGTCCCTGTGGATATCCAAGACCGGTCTCGATGCCCAGCAGACGCGGATGTCGACCATCGCCAACAACCTGGCCAACGTCGGCACCACCGGCTTCAAGCGCAGCCGGGCGATTTTCGAGGACCTGCTCTACCAGAACGTGCGCCAGGTCGGCTCCCAGTCCTCCCAGGACACGCGTTTGCCCTCCGGCCTTCAGCTCGGCACCGGCGTGCGGGTCGTGGCCACCGAGAAGCTGTTCACCCAGGGCAACCTGACGCGCACGGAGAACCCCCTCGATATTGCTATCCAGGGCCGCGGCTTTTTCGAGATCCTGCTGCCCGACGGCACGCAGGCCTTCACTCGCGACGGCTCCTTCCAGGTGAACGACCAGGGCATTGCGGTGACTTCCGCGGGCTACCAGCTGCAGCCGCCGATCACCATCCCGCAGAACGCGACATCGATCAGCGTCGGTGGCGATGGCACGGTGTCGGTCTCGGTGCCGGGTACGGCCGCGGTGGCCCAGGTGGGCAATATCCAGCTCACCGACTTCATCAACCCGGCGGGCCTGGAGGCGCGGGGTGAGAACCTCTTTGTGGAGTCCGGTGCCAGCGGCCCGCCACAGCCGGGCAATCCGGGCATCAACGGCCTGGGCACCGTGGTACAGGGCTTCGTGGAGAGTTCCAACGTCAACGTTGTGGAGGAGCTGGTCAACATGATCGAGACCCAGCGCTCCTACGAGATGAACTCCAAGGCCATTTCCACGGCAGACCAGATGCTGCAGTTCGTGTCGAACAACCTGTAGGTGACTGACTGATGCGCTACTCTCACCTCGTTCCGGTTCTCGCCGCCCTCCTGCTGCAGGGCTGCGGAGGCATTCACAACAAGAGCCACCCGGCCTACGCCGCCATAGAGCCAATAGACTATTCGCTGATGCCCGACGAACCCACTACGGGCGGTCTGTTCCATGCCGTCACGCATACCTCCCTGTTCAGCGACGTGCGCGCCCACCGCGTGGGCGACATTGTCAGCGTGCTGCTGGTGGAGTCCACGGATGCCACCAAGAGCAGCGATACCGAGCTGGACAAGAGCAACAATGTTGATATCACGTCCCCGACGATATTCGGTCAGCCGGTGACCTACAACGACCGCTACAACCTCGGGGTGAACATGGAGTCCGCAAGCAGTTTCGGCGGCGAGGCGGCGAGCAGCCAGAGCAACAGCCTGCAGGGCTCCATTGCCGTGCAGGTGGCGCGGGTGCTGCCCAACGGCAATCTGGTGGTGCAGGGGGAGAAGTGGATACAGATCAACCAGGGCGATGAGTACATCCGTCTGAGCGGCATTATCAGGCCCGAGGATCTCAGCCCGACCAACAGCGTTCCCTCGACGCGCGTGGCGAATGCGCGTATCTCCTACGGCGGCACGGGCATTGCCAACGAAACCAACAAGCCGGGGTGGCTGACGCGCTTCTTCATGAGCCCGCTGGTACCCTTCTGAGGAGTTCGACCCTATGCGCCAAATACTGACGGTCGTCGCCTGTTTCCTGCTCGCCGGCCTGCTGGCCGGCCAGGCACAGGCAGTGCGGATAAAGGACATCGCCAGCGTCAACGGCGTGCGCTCCAACCAGCTGGTGGGCTACGGCCTGGTGGTGGGGCTGGACGGCAGCGGTGACCAGACCATCCAGTCGCCGTTCACCATCCAGAGCCTGAAGAGCATGCTCGCCCAGCTGGGGGTCAACGTGCCCGCCGACGTCAACCCGCAGCTGACCAACCTGGCGGCGGTGATGGTGACTGCGGAGCTGCCGCCCTTTGCCAAGCCCGGGCAGACCATCGACGTCACGGTGTCCTCGCTGGGTAACGCCAAGAGCCTGCGCGGCGGCTCCCTGCTGATGACGCCGCTGAAGGCTGCCAATGGCGAGACCTACGCCCTTGCGCAGGGTTCCATGATCGTCAGCGGCTTCGGCGCCGAGGGCGCGGATGGCTCACGCGTATCGGTCAACGTGCAGAGTTCGGGCCGGATCCCCAACGGCGCCACCGTGGAGCGCGGGGTGCCCAGTCCCTTCGGCACCGATCCCGTCCTGGTCATGAACCTGAACGCGCCGGATTTCACCACCGCGGAGCGCCTGGCCACGGCCATCAACGACGCCATGGGCCCGGATACCGCGCAGCCGCTGGATGCGGTGTCCATCGAGGTGCGGGCGCCCAGCGATGCCGGCGACAAGGTGGCGTTTGTCTCCATCCTCGAAAACCTGGAGGTGGATCCCGGGCTGGCGCCGGCGAAGGTCGTGGTCAACTCCCGCAGCGGCACCATCGTGATCGGCAGCGAAGTACGCGTGGAGACAGCCGCCGTGGCCCACGGCAATCTCACGGTCATGGTCTCCGAGAGCCTGGGCGTGTCCCAGCCCAACGCCTTTGCCGAGGGCGAGACGGTGGTGGTGCCCGACTCCGAGGTGACCATCGAGGAGGAGACAGCGCGCATGTTCATGCTGGAGACCGGCGTGACCCTGCAGGAGCTGGTCACCGCCATCAACCAGGTGGGTGCCGCCCCGGGCGACCTGATCGCCATTCTCGAAGCGCTGCAGCAGGCCGGGGCCCTGCGCGCCCAGCTCATCGTGATCTAGGAGGGGGCGGTGCAGACCTCAGCGATGTACAACGACTTCGGCGCCCTGGCCTCGCTGCGCCTGGAGGCGCGGCAGGATGCGGACGCCGCGCTGGAGTCGGTGGCCTCGCAGTTCGAGTCGCTGTTCCTGCAGATGATGCTGAAATCCATGCGCGACGCGGTGCCGGACGGCGGCCTGTTCAACAGCAGCGACATGGACACCTACCGCGGCATGGCCGACCAGCAGCTGGCGGTGGATCTGTCGGCCCAGGGCGGTATCGGCCTGGCCGATGTGCTGGTCAGGCAGCTGCAGGGCGGCACGGTGGGCGCGGCGGACGCGACAGAGTCAGAGGACGCTGCGCCGACCAGCCCGGCGGCCGACGGGCGGCAAGGCCTGCCGCTGCCCGGAGTTAGCCGGCTCGGTATCGAACCCGCCGGCCTGCTGCGGGCGCTCGGCGCCCCGGATGCGGCAGCCGGCACGCTAAAGAAATCCTCGACCTGGTCGCTAACCTCATGACGTTCTTTACACGCACGCAAGGATAAACGGGACCCGTGGCAGACTCGCTCAACATCGGCACCTCGGCACTGCTCTCCCTGCAGCGGGCGATCAGTACCACGGGCCACAACATTGCCAACGTCAACACCGAGGGCTTCAGCCGCCAGCGCGTGGAGTTCGCGACGCAGCCCGCGCAGCGCTTTGGCGATACCTTTATCGGCACCGGTGTGACCACGTCTTCCATTACCCGGGATTTCAACCAGTTCCTGACCCAGGACGTGCGCGCGCGCACCTCGGCCAGCACCGGCCTCGATACCTTCCGCGACCTGGCCTCGCGCATGGATGGTCTGCTGGCGGACCCTGACGCGGGCCTGGGGCCTGCCCTGGAGGGCTTTTTCGGGTCGGTGCAGAACGTCGCCAACAACCCGGCCTCGCTGCCGGAGCGGCAGGTCATGATCGGCGAGGCCCAGGTGCTGGCTGATCGCTTCGAGAATCTCGATGAGCGCTTCCGGGATATCAACGCCGAGGTCAATCTGCGCATCGAGAACGCGGTACGCGACATCAATTCCCTGGCGCAGAGCGTGGCCTCGCTGAACGACCAGATCGTCACCGCCACCGCCCAGTCCGGTGGCCAGCCGCCCAACGACCTGCTGGATGCCCGCGACCAGGCCATCAACCGCATTGCCGAGCGGGTGGACGTTACCACTGTGACCCAGGACGACGGTGCCATCAACGTGCTGATCGGCAACGGGCAGCCGCTGGTGATCGGCTTCAATGCCAGCGCCCTCCAGACCAGTCGGGATCCTCTGGATGTTACCCGAACCACGGTGCAGTTCACCGGCGCGGGTTCGCAGACCGATATCGGCCGCTTTATCAGCGGCGGTGAGCTGGGTGCCGCCATCGAATTCCGCGAATCCGTTCTCGATGACGCCCGGCGTGAGCTGGGCCTGCTCGCCAGCGGCGTCGCGTTCACCTTCAACGAGCAGCATCGCAAGGGCGTGGACATCAACGGCCAGCCAGGCGGCGACTTTTTCCGGCCGCCAGAGGCCACTGTGGTCGCTTCTTCGGCTAACGCAGGCAATGCCACTGTCGCCGTTGCCATTGACGACCCCGCCGGGCTCACCGGCGACGAGTATCGCCTGTCATTCGATGGCGCCCAGTACACGCTGCGCAACACCGTCACCGGCGCTGCACAGACGGGCCCGGGCCCGGGCTTTACCGTCGACGGCGTCGAGATCACCGTTTCCGGCACGCCGTCTGCGGGGGACAATTTCCAGATACAGCCGGTGGCCCAGAGCGCCAGCCTGTTCGACGTCGTCATTACCGCCCCCGGTGAGATTGCCGCGGCAAACCCCGTGCGCAGCGCCGCTTCTGGCGGCAACGGCGGATCGGCACAGCTCAGCGACATCCGCATCGACGACCCGGCGACGCTGCCGCTGGCAAGCCCCGTCACCCTGACCTTCAACCCGGATGCCCTGGGCGCCGGGGTGCCGGGCTATGACGTGACCGGTATCGCCGGTGGCCCCATCGCCTTTGACCCCGCCACCGACAGCAACGGCATTGATGCCACCCTCGGCGGCTTCGGCTTCACCCTGGGCGGTACCCCACAGGCGGGCGACAGCTTTACCCTCGAGAATAACGTGGACGGCACGGGCGACAACCGTAATGCCCTGGCCATGGCGGCACTGCAGACGGCGACCACGCTGAACGGCGGCACCGCCAGCTACCAGGACGCCTACGCCGGGCTGGTGGCGGATGTCGCGGTAGAGACGCGGCGCGCCACCTCGGCGGCGGACACCGAAGCCGTGCTGCTGGACCAGGCGATCAGCGCCCGCGACAGCGCCTCGGGCGTGAACCTGGACGAGGAAGCGGCAAACCTGATCCGCTACCAGCAGGCCTACCAGGCTGCGGCGCAGGTGATTTCCGTATCCGATACCCTTTTTCAGACCCTGCTCGCGGCAACGCGACGCTAAGCCGGAGAGACGATTATGCGCCTGTCCACGGCCCAGATATTCCAGCAGGGGATCAGCAACATCCTCAGCCGCCAGGCTGACGTGCAGCAGACCCAGCAGCAGCTCGCGACCGGCCGCAGGGTGTCCACCCCCGCGGACGATCCCATTGCGGCGGTGCGCATCCTCGATATTTCCGAGGACATCCAGCTGGTCGACCAGTACGAGCGCAACGGCGATTTTGCCCAGTCCCAGCTGGCCTTCGAAGAGACGGTGCTGGCCGATGTGGCCAACGTGCTGCAGCGTGTGCGCGAGCTCGTCGTTACCGCCAACAACGCCAGCCAGAGCCCGGAGTCCCGTCGCGCCATTGGCGTCGAGGTAGAGGCGCGCCTCGAGGAGCTGGTGACCCTGGCCAACGCCCAGGACTCCACCGGCGAGTACATCTTTGCCGGCTATCAGGCGCGCACCCAGCCGTTCTCCCGCAGTGGGGGTGATGTGGTATACAGCGGCGATGACGGTAAGCGCGCATTGCAGATTTCCGGCAGCACCGAGGTCGCAGTGCGCGACCCGGGCAACGCGGTATTCATGAACGTACCAGCGGGTAACGGACGCTTCGCCATCGAGGCCAATCCCGCCAACGCCGGCACGGCTGTCGTACGCGATAGCGGTGCCGACGGCAGCTACCAGCGCGACGACTACAGCATCAACTTCCTGCAGGCCGCCCCCGGCGATCCCATTACCTACGAGGTTCTCGACAGCACGGCCGCGGTGGTCGCCGCCGGCAACTACGAATCGGCTGAGGTAATAGCCTTCAACGGCGCCGAGGTGGTGTTCGAGGGTGAGCCGGAGGCCGGCGACAGCTTCAGCATTCCCGCGTCACCGAACCAGGACATGTTCACCACACTGCAGTCCATTGCCGCCAGCCTGCGCGGGGCGGGCGACGCGCCCGCTGAAGTCGCCGCCGTCAACAACGCCATGGCCAACGGCCTGCGCAATATCGACCAGGCCCTGGGCGTGGCCCTGGACAAACGCGCGGATGTGGGCGTGCGCCTGAGCCGGGTTGAAAGCCAGCTCGGCATCAACGAGGATTTCACCCTGCAGCTGCAGGAGACCCTCTCCGAGATACAGGACCTGGACTATGCCGAGGCCATCAGCCGCCTCAATCTGCAGCTGGTCGCCCTGGAGGCGGCGCAGCAGACCTATGTGCGAACCCAGGGACTGACGCTGTTCAACTTCCTCTAACGTCGGATAACGTCTGAAAAGTTACACTAAGTCTGCTCCCTGGCGCGGCGTTTCAGCCTGACCTGGTGTCGATCTCGCGCCGCGGCTCAACCTGAGCGCACCTGTTCATTCACCCCGAAGATCCCCGTCTCTCGCCCGGTCTGAGACCGCCGTCACAATTCCCCCGGGATTTTCCTCTTTTGCCGCTAAAGTTCCCGGCGGCGACGTCGCTAACCGATGTGAAGGCGGAGAGAGTGGGTTGGCTCTCGGCCACTGACCATTAACGGTGACCAGCGCTGGATCGGGCATTGACCGCCAGCACGATAAAGGAAGGAAAAGACCATGCCCCAGATCATCAATACCAATATCCCCTCGCTGACTGCCCAGCGTAACCTGAACAGCTCGCAGAACGACGTCAGCACGGCGCTTCAGCGCCTGTCATCCGGCCTGCGCATCAACAGCGCCAAGGACGACGCGGCGGGCCTTGCGATTTCCGAGCGTTTCAGCGCCCAGATCCGCGGCCTGAACCAGGCGGCGCGGAATGCCAACGACGGTATCTCCCTGGCGCAGACCGCCGAGGGTGCGCTGGCCGAGGTGACCAATAACCTGCAGCGCATTCGTGAGCTGTCAGTGCAGTCGGCGAATGCGACGAACTCGACGTCTGATCGGCAAGCGCTCCAGGCGGAGGTTGATCAGTTGGTGGCGGAAATCGATCGGGTTGCTCAACAGACTAACTTCAATGACGTTAGGTTGTTAGACGGCTCTTTCTCTGAGCAATTGTTTCAGGTCGGTGCTAACGCAGGTGAGACGATCTCGGTTGACAGCATCGCAAGCGCTCGGACGTCATCGTTGGGTCAGTTTCAAGGTTTTCAATTACCTGAGGAAGGTATCGGTACCGCTAGTGATACTGCAGCGACACAGCAGGTGACTATCGATGGCGTGCAAACCAACTTAGGATCGATAGCAAACGACGCGAAAGCACTCGCAGACGCGTTTAACGCGGCCAACCTAGGATTCAGAGCTTCTGCGAATGAAACGACTGTTAACTCTGTCGCGAGCGCGATCGATGCAGCAGACACTGGCGGAGGTACCGCAGATGAATTTACGATAAACGGCGTAACAATCAGCCTGACTAACAGCGGTAATGCGGCTGACAACAGAGACTCAGCCGTAGCGGCAATCAATGCACAAAGTTCTGTGACGGGTGTG
>JAWLGG010000458.1:0-3108 GCA_041685155.1 Chromatocurvus sp. | reverse complement strand
TTCCCGGTGGAAGGCCTCGAAACGGTGATGCCCATGAAACGCCAGCGAAATCAGGTTGGCCGTCCAGCGGTCGCCGACAAGATTGATCAGGTTGCGGTAGACGCTGCGCTCGCTGGGCACATCATCCACGGAGATCGAGGAACGGCGGCGCACCTTCTTCTCGCGCTCGTCGATGGTGGCACCCGGGCCGGGGCGATAGGACACGCTGCGCCCGTCCACCGCCTGCTCGCAGGCACGGCACTGCATGCGCGGGGAAAACGCCTTGCCGCAGCGGTTGTGCACCAGCTTGACCGCGTCCAGCGAGGGCTTGCGGTAGTATTTGCGCTCCCACTCGACCGCCATCATGGCGCTGTCATACAGATCGATGGATTTGCGTGTCAGGTGATAGGTCCCGCCCCGGCGACCCTCTGTCGGCAGGGCCTTGCGCAGACAGCCCACCTGCTGCAGCCACTTGAGGCGGTCGGACAGGACTCCACGGGATGCGCCGATGGCCTCCAGCATGCCGCTGAAGGTGTTGATGCCCCAGAAGACTTCCTGAATGATCAGCAGGCACCATTTATCGCCGATCTCGTCGAGGGCGCGATTGATCGAGTTGGCGCGGGTAGACAGGGTTGCCACGTCGGGGGAGCGGTCCTTTCTCTCAGCAATCGTCCGGGAGCGCCCGAAGCGCTCCCGGATAGCGATCACCGAGTATACACGGGCTACACTCTTCCGGGCCCGCCCGCCGGCAGGGCCGGCTCAGCCGAACAGTTCCTCGCCCCGGACCCAGGTCGCATGGAAACCATAGGGAACACGATGCGGCATGTTCACCCGGGCCACCGGTCCCTGCTCGATGTCCCGCGCATCAAACACCAGGCAATCGGACTGCCAGGTGTTGCTGTCCGTGACCAGGGTGATGACATAGCCGTCGTCCTCACCGCTGCTGCGATCCGCTCCCACACGCGGCGCAAAGACCGCCTCGCTGCCGAAGACGCCCGCGCCGTAGTCGAACTCCCAGCGCCTGCCCGTCTCGTTGTCGTACTTGACCAGACCGGTGAAGCGCAGCGTATGCCCGCCCTCGTGCAGAAGCGGGATGCGCTGGTGGTAGGCAAAGCGGCTCTTCTCGCCGTGGAAGATCGGGTTGGTCTTGTTGAACTCGGTGTTGAGGTCGTCGATCGGCCCCTCGCGCACCTCGCCGGTGCGAAGGTTGAAACGCCACCGGTAGTTGCTTGCCTCCAGGCGCATGTACGCCAGCATGTGCGACAGCTCGCCCTCGTTATCCTGCGCCTGCGGCATCGGGTTGATCGAGCGACAGCCATCCATGACCACCCAGTCGCCCTCTTCCCAGGAGTTGCTCGTATGCAGGATGTAGCAGGGCTCGCACTCGAACCAGCGCACCTCGCTGCCCTTGCCATAGCGGGGAATGATGCCGAAGCGCGTAGGGATATCCCGGTGAAAGGTCAGCACCCGCAGGCGGTGCTTGCGCAGGATGTCCATGTCGTGGAAGAAAGGCAGGTCGTGCAGGATCGCGTAGTTGCGGGTAAAGCCGAGATCGTGCGGCAGGCGCGGCCCAGGCAGGTCGATCTCCGCCTCGTGCACCAGCTTGCCCGCCGGGTCCGCAACCCCGTAGGTCATGAAGGGCGGCTCGTCACCGTAGTCGAAGAACAGCATCTCGCCCGTGGCCCAGTCGACCTTGGAGTGCGCAGAGAGGCGACGGTGACGTCGACCGGGAATATCGAAAGCGCCCCGGGTCTGCAGTGAATGTCCATCCAGCGCGTAGGGATTGCCGGCGTTGTACCACAGCGTGACCAGCTGGTCGTTGAAGTACACCACGTCGGTATTGGACGTATCCTTGATGCCGAACGGCGATACCGAATAGTCGAATGGCCCCATCACGCCGGGCGATATCGACCGGCCATCGGCGCGCTCGGAGAGCAGCGCCTCGGTCTCGACGTATCGGTTGCGATACGAAACCTTGCCGTCCTGAAAGTACACGCCATGTACCATGCCATCGCCATCAAAGGGGTGATAGCGGTTTTTCGGCTCATAAACCGGGTTGGGACCGTTGCGGAAATAGGCGCCCTGAAGGTCGGCGGGAAGCTCCCCCTGCACCGTGAGGCCCGAGACATCCATCTCGTTCAGCGTCGGCGCGTACACGCCGTGCAGATAGGGGTTGTCGAGACCGTAGATCCACTGCGGCGCATCGGTAAAATGCGTGGCGCCGCCGATACATTGTTCCACCGAGGGGTATTCCTGCTGTGTGCGTTGCGCGTGCATAACGCCTCCTGTCTGGCCGAAAAGTGGCACCACCGGGGTGTCCTTCAGGTAAAAGTATAGGCATTTGGTTTTTTTATGCAAGTCATGGCGCAAAGGCCAGGCGGCGACGCCCGGAGACTTGCCCGGCGCACAGGGGTCACTTACACTTGAAGTCTCTTAATAAAAGCAACACCTCACGAGATCCCACATGACCCGACCCCTCGAGCGCTTGCGCCTGCCGGTTTTCCAGGCACCGATGTTCCTGCAATCCGGCCCCGATATGGTGATCGCCTGTTGCAGGGCCGGCATTGTCGGCACCTTTCCCTCGGTCAATGCGCGCACCCTGGAGGACCTCGAGGCCTGGCTGGAGCAGATCAAGGACGGCCTCGACGCCGACCGCGATGCCCCATGGGCGATGAACCTCATGATGCACCGCTCCAACCAGCGTCGACTCGACGACCTCGCCCTCGCCGTCAAGTACAGGGCCCCGATCGTGATCTCTGCCCTCGGCAGCCCGCGCGAGGCGGTGGAGGCGGTGCACGCCTACGGCGGCCTGGTGCTGGCCGACGTCATAGACACCCGCCTGGCGACGAAAGCCATCGCTACCGGCGTCGACGGCCTGGTGCTGGTCGCCGCCGGTGCCGGCGGCCACACGGGGCAGCAGTCGGGCTTCGCGTTCGTCGAGGAAATCCGCCAGGTGTGGGACGGGATCGTCGTCCTCGGCGGCGGCATCTCCACCGGGCGCGGCGTGCGCGCCGCACAGGTGCTGGGTGCCGACTACGCCTACATGGGCACGCGATTCATTGCCACCGAGGAAAGCATGGCGGACCCGGCCTACAAGCAGATGGTAGTCGATGCACGCGGCGCCGATAT
>JAWLGG010000457.1:1649-3109 GCA_041685155.1 Chromatocurvus sp. | reverse complement strand
AACGGCCATCTGCAGCACGCTGATGTCGGGATCGCTCTGCAGCCGGCAGCTGGCGGGGAACACGGGCGCGGGCGGTCTGGCATCGGGAAGGCTCGTGAGCGGTAATTTCCAGGCGACGCGCCACTCGCCGGGATCGCTCTCGGTCAGTTCCATATAGCCCGGACGCAGTTCGTCTGCACGGCTGGTCGCCGGCAGCGTCAGCACCGTGAGGAGCGCGATCAGCACAGCGCCGCCACCTGCGCGCCGCCCCGTCATCATTCGATCGTCACATCATAGGCGTCGCGCAGTAGCTGGTAGGCGTGATCGCGCCGCGCTTCCATTGTCTGTGACCGCCAGTCGGTCTCGACCGCGCTGCGAACCGCTGCAAGTTCCGGCACGCTGCCGACATCCCGCGCCACCAGGCGCACCAGATGCCAGCCGAATCCGGAGGCGATGGGTCCCCGCCAGTCCTGACTCACAGCCAGGTCCTGCAAGCGCCCGAGAAAAGCGAGGCCGAAGCGTCTTTCCACCCAGGACGCGGCCTGTGCATCGACACTTGCCGGCAGGGAAATCGCCTGAGCGGTCTCCTGCGGGTTGCCGCTTTCCAGTGCCGCCTGCGCCGCCCGTTCGTCGGCAAAATAGCGCTGCTCGAAGGAATAGCGCGTGTCCTCGGCGAAGCGTTGCGGGTGCTCCCTGAGCCAGGCCTGCAGGGTCGCCTCGTCGGGCTGCTCGGCCTCTGTCATGGCTGTCGCTAGAAAATCCATCTTGTTGGCCAGGCGCTTGCGCACCACCGCATCGTTGCGATCAAGCCTCAGGCGCAGGGCCTCGCGATACAGGATTTCCTCGCGCAGCCAGGTCTGCGTCAGGCTGTCGAGCTCGGCATCGGTTGGCGGACGCTGCATCATGCGCTGCCACTGCAGCGCCATGCGTGCGCGGTCTTCCTCCGTCACCGTGATCGAGCGGCTGGCCGGATCGGTTGGCTCGCCGGTCCAGGCAAGCACCAGCCACAGCACCAGACCGCCAATGAGGAAATGTACGAGCGGTTCCCGCGCCCAGCGTTGCAGCGCCATGTCAGGTACCGGCGGCAGGGTCCGGCCCGATCCAGATCGGCGAACTGTAGGCACGCTCCTGGGCTACCGCGTGCTCCAGCGCCTCGCCGGTCAGTTCGAAGCCGAAGCGCACGGCGTCGAACAGCGTCCAGCGCGGCGTCGGAATCGCCAGCACGCGCACGTAATAGAACGCGCGCTGGCCCTCGCGATATTCGGGGTCGGTCCAGACGGTGCGCAGCTCCGCCGTCCCGATGTCATTGGTGTAGGTGGCACTTGCCCGGTCCACGGTGTTGCCCACCGGCGGTACCTTGCCCGCTACCGGAGTCCGGATGTCGGCATCGGACCACGCGACATCGAAGACCTTCTCCTGCAGGGTGCCGTCGGCATCCACCCAGCCCTTGACGATCTGCGCCCGATCGAGATGCGCGCCAT
>JAWLGG010000457.1:0-1639 GCA_041685155.1 Chromatocurvus sp. | reverse complement strand
AGGGCCGCGACGATGAATTGCGGAGCCGCGTTTCCGGCGTCGAGTTCACCGCCCATCGGCACACCGTTGGCATAGGCACTCGGCACCCAGTCTGCGGCAAAGTCGACCTCGCCGAAGTCGAAGCCGCCGAAGAAGCGCAGCGTCATGCGCGGACCGGTCGTGGCATAGACCTCGCGACGCATCATCGCATCGAAGATTTCCTCGCGGGTGTTGGCCCGGGCCCACACTGCCGCATAGCCGCTGGACAGGTAATGCCAGCCAAACCGCCCGGAGCGGGTGCCGAGACTCTGTGGCTGCATGGCGCGCTCGGCGGAGGGCTCATTGCCGGTGTGCTTGCCGAAGAAGTTGTCCTCATCTGCCGTGGCCAGTGTGGTATGGCTGTCGGTCGAGCCGATCATGCCGAACTGGTAGGGGTTCGCGCCGGTCTGCTGCTCTATCGAGAGCCCGCGTTTAAGCGCCTCGCGCAGGTATTCGCCGGCGAGCATGTTGTTTTCCTTGTCTGCGGTAAGCGGGAGGTTGCCCAGCTCCCAGCCGACATCGCCAAATCCGGCAAACTCGTCATTCGGGGACAGGAACGGATGCGACTCGCTGTCTCCTTTGATCTGCGTGGCTTCCACCACCGGTTCATAGCGGGCGCGGCGGCGGGCATACGCCGCCGTCATCGGGCCGCCATCGGGCAGCGTCAGTTCGAACATCAGCCCGTTGGACAGGTTGGAATTGTGCGGGATCGCCAGCACCTGCCCGCCGGTGCCGGTTTCATACGCCTCCATGTAATCGAACAGGCCATCGACCTGGCCGTCAAGCGCCGGATAGGGCAGAGTCTGCGAGGTTCTGGCGAACCCGTCGCGGAACATGACCACGCGGTGGAGGTTGTTGCCTCCCGGCATGAGCGTCCATTCGAACCCGGCCAGCGGCGTGAAGGTTCCGGGCTCGTAATACCGGTCGAGCGTGGCCAGGTGCGTGGTCCAGATGTCGTGCGTTGCCTCTGCCTGCCCCTCTGGATCATTCAGTGCCCCGGGCAGCGTGTCGTTGGATGCGGCTGTGATCAGCTCGCCGATGGCTCGCCGTGATTGCGCCGGCGACTCATGCATCATGTCGTACCAGCGCCGCAGTGTCTCGTCGCGAATGGCGAAACGCGGTGCGTCGTACAGGCGTCGGGTCGCACCCAGGCCATCGCTGTGGTCGGCGATCACCAGAAAGTCCAGCGGCCGGGCGAGCTTCGCCTGCATGCCGGTGGTCGCTGTCACCTCGTCCCCGCGCGCAAACTGAAGAGCCGCCTCGGGGCCCAGCCGTGTGCCAAAGCCGAACGCGTCAATGGAGTTGTCGGTATGCAGGTGCGTATCGCCCCACAGGACCTGCTGAGGGTAGTCGGTGACGGGAATGGCGGCCTCGGCTTCCGCAACCTGCCGCGCCGTCGCCACCGGATCATCGCGCAGCACCAGGAACCCGATGACCGCGCCGACAATAACCAGCAGCGCCACGGCAATGATGGTTCTTTTCATGTTGCCTCTCCAGTCCGCCTCTTGTGATGCCCGGCCAAGGGCGTTCCCTCGAGGACTGCCAACGCAAATCAGAGATTGTAGACGGTGCAGGAGTCATGCGCTACGGATGGAACTGACGGGGAATCGGCTGAATCCAG
>JAWLGG010000456.1:0-3116 GCA_041685155.1 Chromatocurvus sp. | reverse complement strand
CTGAGGCAACTGTGATGCGAAACCGGTATCTGCGCCCGTCATGGGATCTGCCGGAGATCTATCTGTACCGGGCACCGATCGACTTCCGCAAGCAGGCCAACGGCCTGGCACTATTGGTAGAACAGGAGTTGGGCCACAATCCTTTCTCTGGAGCGCTTTATGCGTTCACCAACCGGCAGCGGAACAAGATCAAATGCCTGATGTGGGAAGACAACGGGTTCGTGCTCTACTACAAGGCGTTGGCCGAGGAAAAATTCAAGTGGCCGGGCCCGTCTGACGAGTTGATGCGGCTGACCGGCGAACAGATTAACTGGCTGTTGGACGGGTACGACATCAGCCTGTTGCGGGGGCATAAAACTCTGCATTATGAGAGTGTTGGATAGCACTTTTTAGGTGTGTCAGGACGTTGTTTTTGCTATGATTTAGCCATGAAAACGACACCTGATAACGCCACTTCACCCCCCGAATTCAGCGGCCTCTCTGCCGCTGAATTGGCGGCAGTTATCAGCGGTCTTCAGCAGCAACTCGCCTCGAAAGAGGAAGCCTTTCTGCATCAGTTGGAGCAACGCGATCAGGCCATCCAGCACCGGGATGCCCGTATCGAGATCCTCGAAGAGCTACTGCGACATAAGAAGATCCAGCAGTTCGCAGCGAGCAGTGAGAAATCCTCTTGCCAGTTCCACCTCTTTGACGAAGCCGAACTGGAAGTCGAGATCGATACCCTGCGGGATCAGCTGCCGGATGACGTGGAAGATGATGCGCCGCGTGCCGCACGCAAGCGCCGTCAGCGTGGCTTCTCCGATAAGCTGCTGCGCGAGCGCATTGAGCTGACCCTCAGCGATGAGGAAAAAGCCGGTGCCACCAAGACCTTCTTCACCAAGGTCAAGGAAGAGTTGCAGTTCATCCCCGCTCAGCTGAAAGTACTGGAGTACTGGCAGGAAAAGGCGGTGTTCGAGCAAGACGGTGAAGAGCGCATCGTTGCTGCCTACCGCCCGGTTCATCCGCTGGGTAAGTGCACCGCCACGCCCTCACTGCTGGCTTATCTGATTACCTCCAAGTACGCCGACGGTCTCCCGCTATACCGGCTGGAGCAAATGCTCAAGCGTTTGGGCCATGAGGTCAGCCGTACCAGCATGGCCCATTGGATCATCCGCCTGGATGATGTGTTCAAACCACTGATCAACCTGATGCGGGAAGTGCAGAACAGCAGCGATTACCTCCAGGCCGACGAAACCCGGATCCAGGTGCTCAAGGAAGACGGCAAAACCGCCCAATCCGACAAATGGATGTGGGTGACCCGGGGCGGTCCACCCGGACAACCCTCGGTGCTGTTCGAGTACGATCCGTCCCGGGGCGGCAAGGTGCCGGTGCGCCTGCTCGATGACTTCCAGGGCATCCTGCAAGCCGATGGCTACTCCGGCTATGGCAAGGTGTGCCGTGACAACAACTTGACCCGCATCGGATGTTGGGACCACGCGAGACGTAAGCACGTGGAAGCGTCCAAGGCCGCCCCAGCCAAGGGCAAGAAAGGACCGCCCTCGAAAGCCGATGTGGCCCTGAGCTACATCCGGAAGCTGTATGCGATTGAAAAGGCTGCTCGTGACCTGAGCGATGCCGAGCGTTATCGGGTGCGCCAGGAAAAGAGCCTGCCATTGCTGAAAACCTTTAAAACCTGGCTGGAGGCCAACGTCAACAAAGTGCTGAAGGGCTCGCTCACCCGCAAGGCCATGGACTACAGCCTGAACCAATGGGAGTACCTGATTGGTTACTGCGAACGTGGGGACCTGAAGATCAGTAATGCCGGAGCCGAGAACGCCATTCGCCCTTTTGCGATTGGCCGCAGAGCCTGGCTCTTCGCAGACACCTCACAAGGCGCAAACGCCAGCGCCACCTGCTATTCCTTAGTCGAAACGGCTAAGGCGAACGGACTGGAACCCTCAGCCTATATCGACCATCAGCTCAGGCATATTGCCGAAACAGATACGGCGGAGAAACTGGAAGCATTGCTGCCCTGGAACGTGGAGCTGGTTCGAGCCTGACATCTCAGTCCGGGTAAGGTACTCCAATGGCACTGTCATTCCTGAACATCTTCAAGAAAGACGATAAAGAAACCGAGTCCACAACACAGGCGCAAGAATTCGATCCAAAAGAGAATGCCGAGGCAAGCCAGGGCGACGCTCCGAAGAAGGGCAAACAGGGTGAGGGTACCTGCTGCGGTTCCTGCTCGTAACCAGAGCAAGCATTCGCCTGATGTTCTGTAACAAGACCCCGGAGAACTAATCCGGGGGTTAGATCAATCGATCTCGGATTTGTTTTTTATTGGCAGAACTCGCCCTTATTCTGGTGCCAGCCTGGCACAGAATTCAGATATTTCAGGCGCCTGAATTCTGCACCCTGGTCCGGGTCTGAGTTATTGCGCATCGCGCCCAAAGAGGCCCGCACCGGCTGCGGCTCCAAGGCCCAGGAAAGAGGCGATGAAAAGCCAGAAGGCAGCCGAAGAGACGGCACCCTGGATATCATTTACCGCGGTTGCCAGACGATCCTGCAAGTCGGAAGCAGTCTGTCGCAGGGTCTCTACCGCCGAATCGAATGAACTCTGCACTTCGTCGACTATCTGTTGCGTTTCGGTATCGGTGATGCCCAGACGCCTCTGCAGAGTATTCCTCGCTTCGGACAGGTCTTCCTCGTTGAAGACAGCACTCTCTCCTTTAAGCAGCTGGTCCAGCATACGATCCACCTCTTCGCGGAGTGAGAGCGGTTGCGTGACGATGTTGGACAGCGTTGAGGTGAGGAGTGACCGGGCCCGCCTCATCTCCTGCTCGCTAATCACATTGCGGAAAGCCTCACGAGCCTCAGCGCGTAATTGCGAGGGAGTCACGCCAGCATCCTCGAGTACTTGCTGAAGTTCAGGCGGCAGATCCGCCATCGAGATCGATCCGGCGATCTCTGAAATATCCGGAAGCGAAATATCATCGGGGGTGACTTCCTGGAGGGCCCCAGCCGTTGTTTTTGCAGTCTGAGCGACAAGCGCTGTGGAGGAGCTGATTGCCGATGTTCCAGCGTTGACGCCCCCGAAAGCCACGGTGAGTGTGGTCAAGGCCCAGACTGCAGCGCCG
>JAWLGG010000455.1:0-3118 GCA_041685155.1 Chromatocurvus sp. | reverse complement strand
TGCAGCCGGCGATCAGGAAGAGCGCCGGTGCAATCGCCAGTGAATAGCCGACCATCATTTCATCACGAAACACGTAGTCCGTGAGCAGCCCCACCGCGGTGGGACCACAGGTGAATGACAGCAGGTTGACCACCAGAAGGTATACTGCCACTACCTGCGCCCGCAGGCGGTTGGGTGAAATGATCGGCAGCACCGCGGTGCCGCAGCCAAAGGGCACGGCCGACAGGACCAGGACGGGCAGCAACAGCACCAGGGACAGCCCGGGATTGCTCACCAGCGGAAACGCAATGGCAAAGGGTACGGCGCAGAGGCCGGCGACAATGGGCACGCGCAGAAACGCGTCCTCCCGGCCGCGCTTCATCCAGGCAGATGCTACGGCGCCGCCAAGAAAGACGCCGCCGGTGCTCCCCAGTACCACCATACTGCCGAAAGCGGATCCAATCTGCATGGGGCTCCAGCCATGGAGTCGAATGAAGAGCGTGGGGACCCAGAGATTCAGCGCGAACACGGCTGCGGCCATGAGCGTGAGACCGAACATGACGCCCGAAAAAAGGCGTCGGTGTAGCAGGAAGTGTGCGAGAGCGGCGGAAAACGAGGCGTCAGGTGCTGCCGCTTCGGCCAGGCTCTCCCGGCGCGCCGGTTCCCTGACGAATGCCAGGAGCGTCAGGACGAGCACACTCGGCGCCGACACCGCGAAAAAGGTGAGCTGCCAGACAGACCTCTCGCCTACCACCGGCAGTGTGATCGGGCCCAGCCCCGTGAGTATTTCCACCATTGCCCCGCCGAAGATATAGGCGATCCCGGAGCCGGCGAAGCTCGCCGAGGTGAATACGCTGATCGCGAGGCCGACCCGTTCCCGCGGGAAATAGTCGGGAATCAGCGAGTAGCTTGCCGGTGTCAGCGTGGCTTCACCGACGCCCACGAACATGCGCGCGATGAACAGCATGGCGAAGCCCCCGGCAAGACCGCAGCTGAAAGTGGCAATCGTCCAGCAGATAACGCCGTAGACGATCATGCGTTTGCGGTTGCCCCTGTCTGTCAGCCGGGCAAGCGGTATGGCAAGGGCTGCGTAGAACAGGACGAAGGAGAAACCCTGGAGCAGGCCGATCTGCGTGTCGTTGACGCCGAAGTCGGCCTTTATCGGCTCCACCAGCAGATTGATGATCTGTCGATCGATGAACGACACGATGGACGCGATACATAACACGCCCACAACCATCCACGCGTAAAGGGGTCTGGGGAAGGCCCGGGGTGGCGCCGCGGCCTCCATGGTCATGCGCATCTCAAGGTGCGGCAGTCTTCATCAGGATGTCGCGTCAGTCGACGTGGCCTGTGCCTCTGCCAGCTTCTCGAACTCTGTGTAGGGATTCACCCCCTGCGCCTCCCGAGTAGTCTGCTGCGACCAGCGGGTAGCGAAGCCCCGCGGGTACTGCGCATCTCCATCCGCACGTCCGTCATCAGACCAGATCAGCGGCAGGTGCGACCCCGCAGGCTTTTCGCCCTCTATCATTTCGTCAAAGGACACGCCGGCCAGGTTGACGCAATCCGGACGCGGCTGCCAGCGGATGTCGTCGCCGAACACGCGCACGGATACGGCAATGCGCCAGTCATCGGTCGGGTTCCCCCCCGAGTAATGCAGCGCCCAGGGATGCACGATCAGCAGGTCGCCCGGGTCCATGTCCCAGGAAAGGAATTCCACGTCCGGGTCGTTGCGCAGGTGCTCCACCTGGGGGTGTGGCGGACGATCCTCCGGCTTGATCATTTTCCGCGCATTCGGTGAGAACAGCCAGTACTTCACGTCCTGGGTGTGCGATCCCCGGATCACCTCAAGGCTGTTGGCCCTGACGATAGGCGTGAGAGGCATCCACAGCGAGGGCACCATCTGCCCGGTCACGGGCCAGCCCATGCGGTCGGTGTGCCAGATGGTCTTGAAGTCGGAGTGCGCTGGCTTGGCAAAGAACTCGTCGAAGAAAAACCGGATTTCCTTCGATTGCATCACCTGCCCGGCAACTTCTCCCAGCGGGCTCTCAAAGACCAGTCGGCGGTACTCGGGTATTCGCCGCGCCATATAGCGCCCCGGTATGGTGGGGAGCAGTCCAACATCCTCCTTGTCGATGATCACACGGCGAGCAATCGGGTCCAGTATGTCGCACCACTCGGGATCGAACACCTGGCGCAGGCAGACGGCGCCATCGCGCTGGTAGGTATCGATATCGTCCTGGGTGACCGCTCGCAGCGCTCGCTTGTTCAGTGTCATTGACCTCTCCGGGTTGGTGAATGTCGTGTAATTGTTTACTGGCCGACGCTTATGGCGCGGCCCTGTGCTCGCGCAGAAAACTGTGAATGCGCGTTGCTGTTTGCACAGCCTCATCGATATTCGGGCAGTGTCCCGTCGGCAGGACGGCGGTCTCGACCGAAGACCTAGGCAGGTGCGCCTGAAGCTGCTTCATCCAGCCCGACTCCAGCAGCGTGTCCTTCTGCCCCGCAATGATGAGCACGGGGGCTGTCACATCCGCCAGCGTCTCCGGATAGGTATCTGTCGACGCCAGACCGGTTGACCCCAGAGGATTGCGCAGACCCATGGCGGCGATGGACTCGTAGTGTCCCGGTAGCATGGAGTTGTGAAAGCGTCGCTGGGCCAGATCATCGAAGGCTGCGTGCGGCTCCACGACAAGGCGCAGGAGCCTTGCCATTGCCTCGACGCCCGGCTCTGCGTAGTCATTCAGTGCCTGCCTGCCTTCAACGGTGCGCCATGGCCCTCCGGTGCCGGATATCGTGGTCACCGACGCGATGGGAAGGCGGCCGCGCTCCAGCGCGCGCAGGGCGAGGGACCCCCCGAAAGATGATCCCACCAGGTGACAGGGTGTGTGCAGGTCGAACGCCTTGTACAGCGCCTCGATCTGGTCGAGCCTTGGCACGTAGGGTGCACGGTCAAAGAAAACCACCTTGTCCGAACCGCCGAAGCCGAGCAGGTCAGGTGCGATTACCCGGAAATCCTCCTGCAGCAGCGGCGCAAACTGCTCCCAGGCCGTGAGTGCATCCGCGCCATACATGCCATCGTGCAGGAGAAACACGGGCTCGGCCTCCCGGTCACCGCAAAGGTAGACCTGGCTGCGAA
>JAWLGG010000454.1:0-3124 GCA_041685155.1 Chromatocurvus sp. | reverse complement strand
GTGGGTAGTGCTGCCGCGGCGGGCGGTGTCACGGGCTCGGCCCGGCCCGCGGCGTCGAAGCGCAGGGCCAGCGATCTTGCCGGCGTCGCCGGATCCAGCGGACGCGAAAGGTACTGCACGAGGCTGCCCCCATCAGCGAGCGTCGCCCGCGACCAGTCCCAGCCGGAAAAACCGGCCTCCAGTGGCTCACTGCCGCGATTGCTGTCGAAGTATCCCTCCCCCTGCCATGACAGGCGCGGGTCCAGCAGGTCGACGGACACCCGGCAGGTCGGGCTGACCGGCCACCAGCGGTGGCGGCCGCGATGGTCGATGGCGTAGTCGTCGTTGGAGATGGCCGGCAGTTCCAGGTGAACCTCACCGCGCAGGCGCCGGGGTAGAGGCACCGCGACTTCATCAATCGTGACGCTGATCTGCCTGTCCTTCCAGTGAATTGCACTGGGGCCGACCTGAAGATGCTCCTCATCCCTGAGCAGGTTGCTGCGGCCACGCTCTGTGAGTGCCCAGACCTTCCTTCCGCCGGGATTGTAGAGCACGGCATTGATGGCGCAGTGATTGCCGGGATCGGTGGGTCCCCGGCGTCTCGCCGCCGCGTAGTAGGGCGAGAAGACGCTGCCGACGAACACAATGATGGTCAGCCCGAAACGTCCGTCATCGCTCAAGGCATCGATGTACCACCACTGATAGCCGTTGCTGCCCACGGCAGCGGCGAATCCTGCAGTGGGGAAGCAGGGCAGGGTGTCCGCGTTGTGCATGGCTGTATCCGCTTCGGATTCGGTGGGGCGGGGGTGAAAAGTCCGCGAAGTCGCTTGCAGTTTAGCAGTGTCTAATCTAAATTACATTGTACGGTGTCAAATAAAATGGACATAAGGCAATGTCCCAGGCGGTGACGCACTTGGTGCGCCACGACCCTTGCCGGGGCAGGAATCAGGTGGATCGCATGGCAGAACCTCGCATGGCAACAGGCGGCAAGTCCTCTCTTCCGGTGTACGAGCAGGCCCTGCAGGCTGCGCTGGAGCATGCCACGGCGGGCGGTTGTCCACCGCGTCTTGCCCGGGCGATGCACCATGCCGTCTTTCCCGGGGGCGCCCGGGTGCGGCCGCAGCTCTGCCTTGCGGTGGCGGCTGCGACGGGCGATTACGACGCCGCCCTGGCCGGTGCGGCGGGCGCCGCAATCGAGCTCCTGCACTGCGCGTCGCTGGTGCACGACGACATGCCCTGCTTCGACAATGCCCGCGAGCGCCGTGGCAAGCCGTCGGTGCACCAGGAATTCGGCGAGCAGCTGGCGCTTTTGTGTGGCGATGCGCTGATCGTCGAGGCGTTCAGCAGCCTGACCCGTGCGGCGGTCGCGAGTGAGCAGGCGCATCGCCTGCCCGCGCTCATGGCGATTATTGCCGGGGGCGTCGGGGCGCCCATGGGCATCTGTGCCGGTCAGGCCTGGGAGTGCGAGCCCGAGGTGGATCTCGCACGCTATCACCAGGCCAAGACCGGCGCGCTGTTCATCGCCGCTACCTGTGCCGGCGCGGCGGTCGCCGGGTCGGATGCCACGCACTGGCGTGGCCTGGGTGATGCCATCGGGCACAGTTATCAGGTCGCCGACGATATTCTGGACGCCGCGGCGGACGCGGAGGTGATCGGCAAGCCCACAGGGCAGGATGTTGCTCTCGGGCGGCCCAGCGCCGTGCGCCAGTTTGGCCTGGCGGGCGCCGTGCAGCATCTGCAGGAGCTGGTGGATGCCAGTGTCGCCGCCGTGCCGGCGTGCCCCGGGCGCGAGCAGCTCCAGCAGCTGGTGCGCAACCAGTCGCGGCGCTTTCTGCCCAAGGGGCTGGCGGTGCAGGCTGCCTGATGACGGTGCAGGCGAGCACCGGGGATTGCCCGGCAGGCGCGGATCGGGGCGGGCGGCGCGGCGTGCGTGAGCTCATGCTCGGCTGGCGCGACCGCCTCCTCGGCAGTGCGCGATTCCAGCGCGCCGCGGCCCGCTTTCCCCTGACCCGGCCGCTGGCGCGGCGCCGTGCCCGCACCCTGTTCGATATCAGCGCCGGCTTCGTCTATTCACAGATCCTGTTCGCCTGTGTCAGGTCCCGCCTCCTGGAGTGCCTTGCGGATGGGCCGCGCAGCGTTGCAGCGGTTGCCCGGGCAACCGATCTTCCGGAGTCCGCGGCGCTGCGCCTGCTTCGCGGCGCCGCCTCCCTGCGCCTCGTGCAGCCCGCGGGCGAGGACTACCGCCTGGGTGACCTCGGTGCAGTCATGCTGGGAAATCCCTCGATCGCCGCGATGGTGAGCCATCACGAGCGCCTCTATGCGGATCTTGCCGATCCCCTGGCGCTGCTGGCCAATCCCGGAGAGACGCGACTCGCAGCCTACTGGCCCTACGCGCGCAGCGCCGATCGCGGCACCATCGCCGGGCACGAGGTCGCGGCCTACAGCGAGCTGATGGCGGCGTCCCAGGCCATGCTGTCGAGCGACATACTCGACGCGGTGAGCCTGAAGTCGGCGCGACACCTGCTCGATGTCGCGGGTGGTGAAGGCGTGTTTCTTGGCGCGGCGCTGGCCCGCTGGCCGCACCTGACCGGTACGGTAATGGATCTGCCTGCGGTGGCAGAGCGTGCATCGGAGCGCCTCCTGGGCAGCACTGTGGCATCGCGGGCGACCTCGACGCCGGTCGACATGTTCGCGGACGACTGGCCGTCAGGGGCCGACCTGATTTCATTTGTCCGCGTCCTCCACGATCACGATGACGACCCGGTACGTGCGTTGCTGGCAAAGGCCCGGGCGGCACTGGCGCCCGGTGGCCGGGTCATGGTTGCGGAGCCCATGGCGCAGACGCCCGGTGCCGAGCCGGTGGGCGACGGCTATTTCGGATTCTATCTCCTGGCGATGGGCAGCGGTCGCCCGCGCAGTGCGACAGAGCTCACTCGCATGCTGCAGGACGCCGGATTCCAGAACGTGCGGGAGCTCAGGACCGCGCAACCGATGCTGGTCCGGGTGCTGGTTGCTGAAACCGGCGACGCCGCAATTAATTGAGGGGAGGCATGTTAATTAAACTTGACATCTCAGAATGTAAACTTAAACTGACACCTATGCTGGAGAGAAAGTTAATGGTCAGGAAGTCCCTACATCGAAACCG